>NZ_JBFUIC010000062.1:0-25242 GCF_056402075.1 Pseudomonas sp. P4_C3 | reverse complement strand
GCTCAAGGCACTGGCGAGCAGAACCAGGGCTGGCATGCGATAGCGGCGCAAAGGGAAGGTTGAGAACACGTGGGGTACTCCGTCCGTTGGATCTACGATCAATGGACTTTATCGGCCGACCGGGAGGGAAGCAAACCAGGTCCCACGGCACCGAAGTTTTTGTCCTTCATCAATGGCAGGATTTTCTGTAGGGTCGTTGCCAACAGACAGGCCAGAAGATCAACAAGAGGCAGACATGCAGACCGAGTTTCCCACCCAGCCGAGTTATCGCACTCAGCGCGAACAGTTTCTGGCGGCCGCGACTGCCGCAGGCGCAACCTTGACCGAGTATCCACACCCGCTCAAAGGGCCGTTTGGTGAGCCCTTGAGCACGGATGTGGCGCTATTGGGTGATCCGGGCGCCAAGCGCCTGTTGATTGCGTTGAGCGGCACTCACGGGGTCGAAGGCTTCTACGGCTCGGGCTGCCAGATCAAATGGCTGCAGGAGTTGGGCAAGCGTTCCCTGCCAACGGATGTCGCCGTAGTCATGATCCATGCCATCAACCCTTGGGGCATGGCGTGGTTGCGCCGGGTCAACGAAGACAACATCGACTTGAACCGCAATCACCTGGATTTCCAGCGACCGCTGCCAGACAACCAGGCCTACAACGCCCTGCATGAAATCTATGCCTGCCCGCAGTTGCGCGGTCCGCAGCGTGATCGTGCCGATGCCTTGCTCGACGAGCAGATCCGCCTGCACGGCTGGCCGGCAGTCATGTCGATTGTCGAGGGCGGTCAGCATGCTCATCCCGACGGCCTGTTTTTCGGCGGGCTGGCGCCGAGCTGGTCAAACCGCACGCTGCACAAGATCGTGCAAAAGCACGTGGCCCATGCCGAGGTCGCCATGTGTTTCGACTTGCACACGGGCGCTGGCGAGTACGGTCATCCGATGTTGTTGACCATCACCGAGTCCGTCTATCCGGCGCTGGCGGATGCGCAGGCGATTTATGGCCCGTGGCTCTACAGCCTGCAAACCGGCGCCGACACCGTCAGCGAAACGGGCGTGGCGGCAACAGCCACCGGCTACACCTCGCAGGCATTGATCGATGCGCTGCTGCAGGTACGGTTGATGCCTTTCGTCATCGAGTGCGGGACGTATCCGGGGCCGGACGTTCACCGGCATCTGCGCGATGACCACTGGCTGCATCTGCACGGCAACCCGAGTGATGCAGCAGGGCGCGAGATCAAGCTGAATCTGCTTGAGCAGTTCTATCCGGCGGATAGCGATTGGCAGGCGATGGTCTGGTTGCGGACGTGGCAGATCTGGGAGCGGGCGTTGTCTGCATTGCCGGCAGTGTAGGAGCGAGCTTGCTCGCGATGGTCGTTAACGATAACGCGTGTTTACTGGTTAAACGCGGCGCTCTTGAGTCCATCGTCGGAACGCCGCCCGGAGCAAGCTCGCTCCTACAGGCATAAAAAAACGGCTTACCTTGCGGTAAGCCGTTTTTAGTACTTGGTGGCTACACAGGGACTTGAACCCCGGACCCCAGCATTATGAATGCTATGCTCTAACCAACTGAGCTATGTAGCCAAGTGGCGCGCATTATTCACCGGTAACGGGGATGCGTCAAGCATAAATCTAAAATATTTCTCTGCGCTTTCAACCGTTTATCAAAATCTATCCTCTGAGCAGGGGTGAAGGGCAGCGCTGGAACCAGCGACTGGCCTGTTCGTACGCGTGCGCCAGTTGCAGGACAGCGAAGTCGGCCTGGTGTCTGCCGATGATTTGCAGGCCCATGGGCAGGCTGCTGGCGTTGAAGCCGACCTGTACGTTAGCCACCGGGCAACCGGACAAGGTGCCGGGAATCACCACCTCCATCCAGCGGTGATAAGTGTCCATAGTCACGCCTTCGATGGAGGCGGGCCACGCTTGGGTTTTATCGAACGGGAACACCTGGGCGCTGGGCAGCAGCACGTAGTCGTATTTTTCGAACAGCCTGGAGATCGCCCGATACCAGTCGCTGCGCGTCACCGAGGCGGCAAACACCTCGGTGGCCGAGAGTTTCAGGCCGTTCTCCACTTCCCAGCAGGCTTCCGGTTTCAACAGCGCACGTTTTTGCGGGTCGGCATAGGTCGCGCCCAACGAGCCGGCGACCATCCAGTGACGCAACGTCCGCCAACTGCTCCACAGCTTCTCTGGCGCGAATTCGGACTGTACGGGTTCGATATGGCAACCCAGGCTTTCGAAATCGCCGAAGGCCTTTTCGCACAATGAGAGGATGCCTTTTTCCATCGGCAGATAGCCGTTGAAGTCGCCGAGCCAGCCCAGACGAGTGCCTTTGAAGTCCCGATCCAGTGGTGCTGCAAAGGCGCTGCCGGACTCGGCAATGGACAGTGGCGCCCGCGCATCGGCCCCGGCCTGCACCGATAACAGCAACGCTGCATCGCGCACGCTGCGAGCCATGGGGCCTTCGTAGCCGAGCTGATCGATAAACAGATCAGCGCTGTCATCGAAGGGCACTCGGCCCTGTGACGGACGGAAGCCGAAGATGTTGTTGAAGGCGGCCGGGTTGCGCAGCGAGCCCATCATGTCGCTGCCGTCGGCCACCGGCACCAGGTGCATGGCCAGCGCCGCCGCCGCGCCACCGCTGCTGCCGCCGGCGGTCTTGCTCGGGTCGTAGGCGCAACCGGTCGCGCCGAATAGCGGGTTATAGCTTTGCGAGCCGAGACCGAATTCCGGGGTGTTGCTCTTGCCGATGATAATCGCGCCGGCAGCCTTGATCCGCTCAACCATGATGCCGTCGCGCTCGGGGATGAAGTCCTTGTACAGCGGCGAACCCAGTGTGGTGCGGATGCCCTGGGTCAGGGACAAGTCCTTGATGGCGTGGGGCAGGCCGTGCATCCAGCCCCTGTATTGACCACGAGCCAGTTCGGCATCGCGGATATCTGCCTGGGCCAGCAGGTCTTCTGGCGCTTGCAGGCTCACCAGCGCATTGACCAGCGGGTTGAAGCGTTCGATGTGGGCAAGATAAGTCTGCATCACTTCCCGGCAGGAAACCTGGCGCAGGCGGATGCGTTCGGCGAGCTCGTGGGCCTGCAACAGGACCAGTTCGCTGATGTTATTAGAGTTCATTGCAAGCGGCCTTTCAGACGGCTGGAAAAACGCCCCGCCATCGCGTCGGGGCGGTAGAGATCAACGCATCAGGTTGGTCCAGAGACGGTCGGCCAGGCGGATCGCGCCTTCGCCGCAGGTCTTGCTGAACACCACGTTGGTGCCTTCGGGAATGTGCAGCTCCGGCGCGTCCTTCAGGCCCGCATCGAGGAAGGGTTCCACACCCTTGATCGGGCTCTGGTGCTTGAGGAAGTTCTGGGTCATCGCCGCGTTTTCAGGCTGGCTGAGGAACGCGATGAAGGCCTTGGCGTTCGCCGGGTTCTTGCTGCCGGTCGGGATGACCATGTTGTCGACCCAGGCCAGCACACCTTCTTTCGGGTAGAGATACTTCAGGCTCGGTTTCATCTCCCGGGCGCGCATCGACGAGCCGCCCCAGAAGGTCGACATGTCGATTTCACCCGAGGCGAGGTTTTCGCGGATCGAGCCGGCCTTGGAACTGTAGGTCTTGACGAAGGGTTTCTGCGCCTTGAGCAGGGTCAGGATTTGCTGCATCTGCTTCGGGTCTTCACTGCACAGCGGAATGTTCAGGTACAGGCTGGCCATGTCCACCACGTCGCTGACCGAGTCGAACATGTTGATTCGCCCTTGCAGCTCGGCCGGTGGCTCGTAAAGCACCTTGAGGCTGTCGGCAGGGCCCTTGTAGCGCTCGGTGTTGAGCACCGCGCTGGTGGTGCCCCAGATGAACGGTACGGAGTAGGCGCCTTCCGGGTCCCAGGTGGGTTTTTTCAGGTTGTCGACGACGCTGGCGTAGTAGGGCTCGTTGACCGGGTCAAAGCGCTCCAGCAGTTTTTCCTTGATCAGGATCGGCACGAACTGGTGCGAGGGGATCGCCACGTCATAACCGGCACCGCCCTGTTTCAATTTGGCCAGCAGGGTTTCGTTGGAATCGTAGGAATCGACTGTGACTTCGATGCCGGTCTGCTTCTGGAATTTGGCGAGAATCTCCGGCGAAAAGTAACCGCTCCAGCTCACCACGTTGAGCTTTTCCGCGGCCTGAACGCTGCCGGCCATGGTCAGCGGTAAAGTCAGGAACAACGAAGTGCCGATGCTTGCAATCAACTTGCTCATGCTATTTCCCCACAGTGCGTAGAAGGTTCAGGATTTCTTTTTGCCCAACAGATAAGAGAGCGTGACGAACAGCACCGAGACGCCCAGGATCAGCGTTGAGACGGCGTTGACGTCCGGTGTCACGCCCATGCGCAACAGGCCGAAGATGAAGATCGGCAAGGTGGTGGTGCCGGCCTGGGAGACCATCATCGAGATCACGAAGTTATCCAGCGACACGATGAAGGCCAGCATCAGCCCGGAGAAAATCCCCGGCATCAGCAGCGGCAGGGTGACCTTGCGGAAGGTCCGCCATGGGCCGGCATACAGGTCGGCCGAGGCCTGTTCCAGGGACAGGTCCATGTCGTTCAGGCGTGCCCGTATTGGCAGAAAGGCGAACGGGATACAGAACACCGTGTGCGCGATGATCAGGTTGCCGTAGCCCAGGGACAGACCGATGGTGGAAAACAGCGCGAGGGTGGCGACGCCGACCACGATTTCCGGCAGCACCAGGGGCAACATGATCGCGCCCATGGACAGTTGCAGGCCCTTGAACTTCGCACCCCGTGAGGTGCCGAGGGCGGCGAGGGTGGCGATGGCCGTGGCGACCATGCTGGCGCAGACCGCGATCAACAGGCTGTTGCCGGCCGCCTGGCGCAGGGCCTGGTTGGCGAAGGCCGCGCGATACCAGTCGATGCTGAAACCGGTCCACACCGTGGCCGATTGGTTGGCGTTGAACGAGAACACCACCAGCACCACGATCGGTGCGTAGAGGTACAGATAGAACAGGAAACTGAAGCCGCCGAAGCCGGGGAAGTCCTGCACGCCCGCCGTATTGCGTTTGAACAGGCCGATCATCACGCACCTCCTTTGGCGATGCGCTGGCGCTCGGCACGCAAGGCATAAACCGTCAGTACCAACATCACCGCCGCCATCAACACCAGCGAAAGCGCCGCGCCGAATGGCCAGTTACGCGCATCGCTGAACTGGCGGAAGATCAGGTTGCCGAGCATCATCCGCGTGCCGCCGCCGAGCAGTTCCGGGGCGATCATCGCGCCCAGGCAAGGCACGAAGGTGAGGATGGCGCCGGCGAGAATTCCTGGTTTGGCGATCGGTAACACCACCTTGCGCAAGGTTCGAACGCGTCCGGCGTAGAGGTCCTGAGCGGCCTCGAGCAGGCGGATGTCCATTTTTTCCAGGGTGGCGTAGATCGGCAGCACCACGAAGGGCGCGTAGGTATAAACCAGCCCCAGCAGCACCGCGCCGTCGGTGTAGAGCAGTTGCAGCGGTTGGTCGATGACCCCGAGGCCCATCAGGCTGTTGTTGATCACCCCGGTGTTGCGCAGCAGCAGAATCCACGCATAGGTGCGGATCAACAGGTTGGCCCAGAACGGCACGGTGATCAGGAAGATCAGCAGGCCGCGACGATGAGCTGGTTGCATGGCCAGCCATACCGCCACCGGAAAACCGATCAACAGGGTGATGAGCGTGGTCAGCCCGGCGATACCTATCGAGCGCAGGGCGATGATCAGGTAGGAGTCGGCGAAGGCCAGGCTGTCATCCAGTTGCCGCTCGAACAGCAGCGAGGTGTAGGCGTCGCTGCTGAATACCTTGTTCACCCCGCCGTAGGGGTTGGCCTCCATCAGCGAGTAACCGATGACGATCAGGATCGGCACGATCAGAAACAGGCCGATGGCGATCAGGGCGGGGCTGACACCGAGAAAGCTCTGGAAGGCCCGCCGACGTTCCAGCGTGTTGGCAATCGGTAAAGCGTGCATGGCAATTCCTCGTGCTCAATCGTGCAGGACACTGGCGCTGCCCTGGTCGAACAACAGACCGGCCTGGCTGCCGACGGCGAAGCGTTTGCTCTGGTCGACGCAGTTGGGGGTGCGCACGGTGAGGCGTGAACCGTCGCTCAGGCTGACCTGGTATTGCAGGTCGGTGCCGAGGTAGATCTGCGCTTCGATCCGGCACGGCAAGGCACATTCGGTATTGCCCGGTACCAGATGCAAACGCTCGGGGCGCACGGACAATGCGACGTTGGCAYCGACCCGCACATCGCTGCATGGCTGTGCAGGCAGCGGATGACCGGCCGGGCCGGCGAACCAGGCCAGACCGTCTTCGACACGGGTGACCGTGCCTTCGATGAAGTTGGTTTCACCGATGAAGTCCGCCACGAAGCGATTGCGCGGGTGTTCGTAGATGTCTTCCGGGCGGCCGACCTGCTGCACTTCGCCTTCGGACAACACGGCGATGCGGTCGGACATGGTCAGGGCTTCTTCCTGGTCATGGGTAACGAAGATGAAGGTGATGCCGGTGCGGGCCTGAATGGTTTTCAACTCTTCGCGCATGGCCTGGCGCAGCTTGAGGTCCAGCGCCGAGAGTGGTTCGTCGAGCAGCAAGACTTTGGGATGCGGCGCCAATGCACGAGCGAGGGCCACGCGCTGTTGCTGACCGCCGGACAGTTGCGCCGGCTTGCGGTTGGCAAAGCGCTCCATCTGCACCAGGGCGAGCATCTCGCGCACTCGTTCGGCCATTTGCGTTTTGTTCAGGACTTTGCCCATCGGGTGGGACTCAAGACCAAAGGCCAGGTTCTCGGCGATGGTCATGTGCGGGAACAACGCGTAATGCTGGAACACCGTGTTGACCGGGCGCTGGAAGGGCGGGCGGTCGGCGATGTTTTCGCCGTAGAGCAGAATCTCGCCTTCAGTAGGGAATTCGAACCCGGCGATCATCCGCAGGAGCGTGGTTTTGCCGCAGCCCGAAGGGCCGAGAAGGGTAAAGAACTCGTTGTCGCGAATGTCCAGGTCGATGCTTTTCAGCGCCACCGGGCCAGTCTTTGGATCACCGTAGACTTTGCGCACTGAGCGGATGGACACCGCCAGCGTTTGCAGCGAATGCAGGGCATTCATGCGTTACCTCCGATTCCCCCATCGCCTGCGCACGTGCTGAAAACAGCTGTGCCTTCGGGCCATGGATATTATTTTTCTGGGCAGGATCGAGATTGCGTTCGGGTGTTGTAACCAGCTGTTTTTTTGTTCTGCTGTGGATCGATTATCAGCGAGGGGTTGCGGGGGCGAAACTTCAATTTTAACATAGGGGCTGTTAAAAAATTTAACAGCAGAAGGCGCCCGGAAACCATGCCTGACCACCGTTTGCCGCCACTCAACGCGGTGCGTGCCTTTGATGCCGCGGCCCGGTTGGGCAGCTATGTCGAAGCCTCCAAGGCCCTGCACGTGACCCAGCCGGCCATCGGCCGTCACGTGAAGTTGCTGGAAGACTGGCTGGGCATCCAACTGTTCGAGCGCACCTCTCGCGGGGTCAACCTGACGACGGCGGGGGAGAAGTACCACCGCAAGATCACCGCCGCCTTGCAGCTGATCATCGAGGCCGGAAAAGAGGCGCAGCCCAAACACGCCGAGCGCTGGCTGCGCATCATGGTGGTGCCGGGGTTCGCCAAGCGCTGGCTGATGCCGCGCATCGAGGCCATGCGTCATCTGCGCCCGGGCTTGAAGTTCGCCATCGAACCCAATTCGACCTTCACCGAAGTGGATGGCAAAAGTGCTGACCTGGGCATCGTCTACGGATTGGACGGCCAATATGCCCACTCCCGCACCAGCCTGATTTGTCCTCGGGTGTTTCCAATCTGTTCCCCCGATTATCTGGCCAGCGTCGAGCCCATCGACAGCCCCGCGGACCTGGTGAAGCACAACCTGATCCACGTCGATGACGGCGAGTGGTGGAACCTGTGGTTCGCCGCCAACGACCTCGACATCCACCTCAATTCGGACATGCTCTACGTCAACAACGACCACGCGCTGTCGGTGGCCGAGAGCGGGCAGGGCATTGCGCTGGCCAACGAAGTGCTGGTGCGCGAAGAACTCCATAGCGGCAAGCTGGTGCGGGTGGTGGACGCGCAAGTGAAGCTGGAAAGCTACCGGGTGCTGACGCCGTCCGCCGAGCTCTCGGCGGACGTGGCGTGGTTTATCGACTGGCTCAAGACCGAGCTGGAGCAGGACTTCCCGGAAGCGGTGATCCGCGCCTGAGAAGTCCTGGCGGACTCAACTCAAGCGGAAGCGCCCGGTGTTGTCGCTGAGGGCCTTGCTGCCGTGGCTCAGGGTGTCCGCCGCCTGGTTCACCGCGCGGGCCCCTTCGAGCAAACGTACCGCCGCTTGATCGACCTGCTGGATGTTGCCGCTGACCTCGTCGGCGGTACTGGCCTGTTCTTCCACCGCCGTGGCGATGTGCGCCAGGGTATCGGTGACGCTCTGCACCGCACTGGCGATTTCCCCGAGCCGTTCACCGAGGCCGGTGACCGCTTGTGCATCGGACTCTGCCTGACTGCACGCGGCTTGCATCAGGCTGACGGCCTCATTCACCGTGTTGCGCAGGCTGTCGACCGTGCCGGCAATCTGTGCAGTCGACGATTGCGTGCGTTGGGACAGGCTGCGCACCTCATCGGCCACCACCGCGAAGCCACGCCCTTGCTCGCCCGCCCGTGCCGCTTCGATAGCGGCGTTGAGTGCCAACAGGTTGGTCTGCTCGGCGACGCCGCGAATGGTGTCGACCACCAGTTGAATCTGCTGCCCTTGTTCACTGACCCGGCCCAGTGCCGCAGCGGTCTCGTTCAGGCGCTGATTGAGTTGCTGGATGCTCGCGGTGGTGCGCTGGCTGTCACGGCTGCTGTCGGCGGCAATGCGCCGGGTGTGCTGGGCGCTGCCGGACGCCTGTTCGCAACTGTGGGCCACCCCTTGTGAGGTGGCGGCCAGTTGCGTCGCCGCAGCGGCAATCTGGCTGATCTGCAGCTGCTGGGCTTCGACTTCGCCCAAGGCGTCGCTGGAATGATGATTGAGGGTTTGCACTGCGTTGCTCAGTTGCAGGGTTTCGTGATCCACCCCTTGCAGGCTGGTGCGCAGTTGCACCACGGCGACGTTCAGCGCGGTACTGATGACTGCCAGTTCGTCCCGGCCTTGAACCGGCACTTGCAGGCTCAGATTGCCATCGCGCAAGGCCTCGGCCAGCACCGTGATGCCGCTGGCGCTGCGGCGGATCGAGGCCTGCAAACAGATGAACAGATACAGCGCGGCCAACAGCAGGCAGCCCAACACGGCGGCCACCACAATGAACTGGCGGATTGCCGAGTCGTGGTAGTAATCMAGGCGTTGATCCAGCGACACCAGCGACTGCTGGCGCAACGAGGTTAGATCGGAGAGCAGGGCATCCAGAGTGCGTTCGAAGTCATCCGGCTTCAGGTTGATGCTGCCGCCGAACACGCCGTCATCCAGCACCTTCAGGCCTGCGTCCAGGTGCTTGAGGCTGTCGTGATATTGCCCGGCCCAGGTTTGCAGAGCGCTGGGCAGGCGTGCTTCGAGCAGGCCTGCGGTTTTCACCAGCTGCTCTCGTGCATCGCCGATGCGGCTGCGCAAGTCGCGCAGTTGCAGACGGCTTTGCAGGGTGAACTGCCCAGACACCACCGAGGCCTGACCCACCGCTGCCAGACGACCGACCCGTTCGATCAGGTCTGGCGCATGCTGTGTGGAAATCTGCGTCAGCAAATAAGTCTCCAGCCACGGCGCCAGCGTCAGGCGATTGTCCATGGCGATCTGTTCGCGCAAGGCTTGCAGGGCGCTCAAGGCGTTGGTGAAGCGATCATAGCCATCGGGCCACCAGCCAACGTTGCTCAGGTTTTTTGAGTCGAGGCCATCGAGGGCGGTTTGCAGGGCCTGATAACGCAACAGGGTTTCGCCCTCGGCGTTTTCTTTTTGCAGGGCGTTGCCCAACTCGGCAGTGGCCTGGCTGACGGCGGGCTGAACCGCATCGAAGGCGGCCATCGCGGCGAGGGTGGCGGGCGTTGGCTGGCGATTGGTTTCCGTGGCGCGCCACCGGGCGGCACGATCACGCTGGGCGCCGAGCAGGTCATCCAGCGCATCAAGCGCCAGCAGTTGCCGCACCCCGGCGCGTTCGCCGGAGATCAGGCTGAGTTTGTCGCGATAGTCCTGGCCGATCATCCACAGGCTGCCGGCCAGCGGCAGGATAAACAGCAGAAACAACAGCTGGAATTTGCGTGCGAAGCCGAAGCGCCCCAGCAGCCCGATCCCCGGTGATAAAAAAGCCTGCATGCCCCATGACTCCTCTGGACACCACGCACCATTGGCGTGCGCCGGAGGTTGTTGCCCCCGACTCGTGCCCTCTTAAAAGGCCTCGAAAGTTCACCCTTGTCCGCTCTGTAGGCCGACTCTGTGGCGAAACTTCCCATTCTTGGTCTCCTTTGTAAGGAGGCCGCGTTCAAGCAGACAAGGAAGGCAAGATTCAGACCATGGCTTTGCGCCATCAAGGTTGTGGCGATGAAAAACGAGGTCGTTAGCAGGCTAAGGGGATGGCGTTGCTGCACTGAAAAATGGCACATTGATGTATCTGCCTGTTTGTACCCACCTGTTGTACGGAAACCCCCATGGCTATCAGCAACGCCCAGTCCGGCTCAGTGCCGGCGTCCACTACGCCCCAAAGCAGTCCCCTGGTGATGCGCATCATCGGCGCGGTAGCGCTGGCGCATTTGATCAACGACCTGATCCAGTCGGTGCTGCCGTCGATCTACCCGATGCTCAAGGCCAACTATGGCCTGACCTTCACCCAGGTCGGCCTGATCACCCTGACGTTCCAGTTGACGGCCTCGCTGCTGCAGCCGTGGGTCGGTTACTACACCGACCGCCATCCCAAGCCGTGGTTGTTGCCGGCGGGGACGGTCTGCACCCTGGTCGGGATTCTGATGATGTCGGTGGTCGGCAGCTTTCCGTTGATTCTGCTGGCGGCAGGCTTGATCGGCATCGGTTCATCGACCTTCCACCCGGAAGCGTCCCGCGTGGCGCGCCTGGCTTCAGGCGGGCGCTTCGGGCTGGCGCAATCGACCTTCCAGGTCGGCGGTAATGCAGGCTCGGCGTTCGGCCCGTTACTGGCGGCGGCGATCATCATTCCCTATGGCCAAGGGCACGTGGCGTGGTTCGGCCTGTTCGCGGTGTTTGCGCTGTTCGTGCTCTACCGGATCAGCCGCTGGTACGCCAACCACTTGAACCTGTTCAAGCTCAAGCAAGGCCAGGCGGCGACTCACGGCCTGTCCAAGGGCCGAGTGACCAGCGCGTTGGTCGTGCTCGGATTGCTGGTGTTCTCCAAGTATTTCTACATGGCCAGCCTCACCAGCTACTTCACGTTCTACCTGATCGAGAAGTTCGACCTGTCGGTGGCCAGCTCGCAGCTGCACCTGTTCCTGTTTCTCGGCGCAGTAGCCGCGGGGACATTCTTTGGCGGGCCGATTGGCGACAGGATCGGGCGCAAGGCAGTGATCTGGTTCTCGATCCTCGGCGTTGCACCGTTCACTTTGCTGCTGCCCCATGTCGACCTGTTCTGGACCAGCATTCTCAGCGTGGTCATCGGCTTCATCCTCGCCTCGGCGTTCTCGGCCATCGTGGTGTACGCCCAGGAATTGGTGCCGGGCAATGTCGGGATGATCGCCGGGGTATTCTTCGGCCTGATGTTCGGCTTCGGCGGGATTGGCGCGGCTTTGCTTGGGCATTTGGCGGACATTCGCGGTATCGAATACGTGTACTACCTGTGTTCGTTCCTGCCGTTGTTCGGGGTGTTGGCGATCTTCCTGCCGCGTACGAAGAAGACCTGACCCAACACAAATCCCTGTGGGAGCGAGCTTGCTCGCGATGACGGTGTATCAGCTTGCAGATCAGTTGGCTGACAGTCCGCTATCGCGAGCAAGCTCGCTCCCACAGTGGTTCGGTGGTGTGGCGGATGAATGTATCAGGCACAAAAAAGCCGCGTATCAAACGCGGCTTTTTCTTGGGCGTTGCGGCTTACACGTTGAAGCGGAAGTGCATCACGTCGCCGTCTTTGACGATGTAGTCCTTGCCTTCCAGACGCCATTTACCGGCTTCCTTGGTACCGGCTTCGCCCTTGTATTGGATGAAGTCGTTGTAGGCGATCACTTCGGCGCGGATGAAGCCTTTTTCGAAGTCGGTGTGGATCACGCCAGCGGCTTGTGGTGCGGTGGCACCGACGCGGACGGTCCAGGCGCGGACTTCTTCGACACCGGCGGTGAAGTAGGTCTGCAGGTGCAGCATTTCGTAGCCGGCGCGGATCACGCGGTTCAGGCCAGGCTCTTCGAGGCCCAGGGCTTCGAGGAACATGTCTTTCTCTTCGCCGTCATCGAGTTCGGCGATTTCCGCTTCGATCTTGTTGCACACCGGTACAACCACGGCGCCTTCTTCTTCAGCGATGGCGCGTACAACGTCCAGGTGCGGGTTGTTCTCGAAACCGTCTTCAGCGACGTTGGCGATGTACATGACCGGCTTGGTGGTCAGCAGGTGGAAGCCCTTGATCACCGCTTTCTCGTCGGTGCCCATGTTCTTCATCAGGCTGCGCGCTGGCTTGCCTTCGGTGAAGTGAGCGATCAGTTGCTCCAGCAGGCCTTTCTGGACCACTGCATCCTTGTCACCGCCCTTGGCGTTACGCGCGACTTTCTGCAGTTGCTTCTCGCAGCTGTCGAGGTCGGCGAAGATCAGTTCCAGCTCGATGATTTCGATGTCGCGTTTCGGGTCGAYGCTGTTGGAAACGTGAATCACGTTCTCGTCTTCGAAGCAGCGGACCACGTGGGCGATGGCATCGGTTTCACGGATGTTGGCCAAAAACTTGTTGCCCAGGCCTTCGCCTTTCGACGCACCGGCTACCAGGCCCGCAATGTCGACGAACTCCATGGTGGTCGGCAGGATGCGCTTTGGATTGACGATGGCTGCCAGAGCTTCCAGACGCGGATCCGGCATCGGCACGATACCGCTGTTCGGCTCGATGGTGCAGAAGGGGAAGTTCTCGGCCGCGATCCCGGATTTGGTCAGGGCGTTGAACAGGGTGGACTTGCCGACGTTAGGCAGGCCGACGATGCCGCAATTGAATCCCATGGTGTTTCCCCTCGGATAAGAGTCAGGCCTTCTGGCTGTGCAGGTTTTTCATCGCGCGGTTCCATTCACCGGCGAGGATATCCGGCAGCACGCCGAGGGCAAAGTCGATGCTGGCATCGAGTTTTTCCTGTTCGGCGCGTGGCGCACGACCCAGGACGAAATTTGAAACCATACTGGCAACGCCCGGGTGGCCAATGCCAAGCCGCAAGCGATGAAAGGTATTCTGATTGCCCAGTTGCGCAATGATGTCGCGCAACCCGTTGTGACCGCCATGGCCGCCGCCCTGCTTGAGCTTGGCAACGCCGGGTGGCAGGTCGAGTTCGTCGTGCGCCACGAGGATTTCTTCAGGCGTGATGCGGAAGAAACCGGCGAGTGCCGCTACGGCCTGGCCGCTGCGGTTCATGTACGTGGTGGGAATCAGCAGACGAACATCCTGACCCTGATGCGAATAGCGCCCGGTCAGGCCAAAATATTTGCGGTCCGCCACAAGGTTCACGCCTTGTGCGTTCGCGATGCGCTCAACAAAAAGGGCCCCTGCGTTATGCCGGGTCTGTTCGTATTCAGCGCCTGGATTTCCCAGGCCAACGATCAGTTTGATGGCAGTCACGATAGGGGCCCTTCATTGGAGTGGTGGATAACATCGCCGCAATCAGGGAGAGCGGCGAAAGTGGACGAAAATTGCTCATTTACCATGATGTAAACTCCGCGTTCTCGCCCGCTTTCTCGCTATGCTCTAGTCCGCGATGTTTCCGGTCACTCCGGCGTACAGAGTAAAATTACTCTGCAGCGCCTTCTGCAGCTTCTGGAGCAACACGTGGAGCGTGGACGTTGGCAACAGCCTTGTCATCGCCGTGTGCCAGGGCCACGAACTCAACGCCTTTAGGAGCCTTGAGGTCCGACAGGTGAATGATCGAACCGATTTCAGCGTCAGCCAGGTCGACTTCGATGAACTCAGGCAGATCTTTCGGCAGGCAGGAAACTTCGATCTCGGCAACAACGTGCGAGATTTCGCCGCCTTTCTTGGTCGGTGCTTCTTCGTTGATGAAGTGCACTGGAACGATAGCGGTCAGTTTCTGGCCAGCTACTACGCGTACGAAGTCAGCGTGCATCACGTGGCCTTTGGCCGGGTGACGCTGCAGGGCTTTGATCACGACGTTCTGCTTGGTGCCACCAACGTTCAGCTCGATGATGTGGCTGTAAGCCGCTTCGTTTTCGAGCAGTTTGGCAACTTCTTTGGCCAGCATGCTGATGGATTCAGGGGCTTTTTCGCCACCGTAAACTACAGCTGGAACCAGGCTTGCGAGACGACGCAGGCGGCGGCTCGCACCTTTCCCCAGGTCGGAACGCACTTCAGCATTCAGGGTAAAATCGTTCATGTTGTATCTCCAAAATAACCACATTCGCCCCAGCGTTTGCGACCAGCGCTAAAGGCGATATGGGCAAAAAAGCCCCGCCCCGACAGGAATGCCGGGGCGGGGCGCTTTTCGTCAACGAGACATTTCGAGAAGGGCAGGGCCCTTAGCGGAACATCGCGCTGATCGATTCTTCATTGCTGATGCGGCGAACCGCCTCGGCAACTACCGGCGCGATATCCAGTTGACGGATACGCGAGCAGGCTTGTGCAGCAGCGGACAACGGGATGGTGTTAGTCACCACCAGTTCATCCAGCATGGAATTTTCGATGTTTTCGATCGCCCGACCGGACAGCACAGGGTGTGTGCAGTAGGCGAAAACCTTGGCAGCGCCATGCTCTTTCAAGGCCTTGGCCGCGTGGCACAGGGTGCCGGCGGTATCGACCATGTCATCGACCAGAATACAGGTACGCCCTTCGACATCACCGATGATATGCATCACTTCAGAGTGATTGGCTTTCTCACGGCGTTTGTCGATGATCCCGAGATCCACGCCCAGGGATTTGGCAACGGCACGTGCACGCACGACGCCACCAATGTCCGGGGACACGATCATCAGGTTTTCGAAGCGCTGATCTTCGATGTCATCCACCAGAACCGGGGAGCCGTAGATGTTATCTACCGGAATATCGAAGAAACCCTGGATTTGGTCAGCATGCAGATCAACCGTGAGAACACGGTCGATGCCGACTACGGTAAGCATGTCAGCCACGACTTTCGCGCTGATAGCCACACGTGCGGAACGCGGACGGCGATCCTGACGGGCATAACCAAAGTAAGGAATAACAGCAGTGATACGAGTAGCCGAGGAGCGGCGGAAGGCATCAGCCATCACTACCAGTTCCATCAGGTTATCGTTGGTCGGAGCGCAAGTCGGCTGAATAATGAAAACGTCTTTACCGCGGACGTTTTCATTGATCTCGGCTGTAATTTCGCCATCGGAGAATTTACCGACAGAGATGTCACCGAGAGGGATATGCAGCTGACGTACGACACGCCGAGCCAGATCGGGGTTAGCGTTCCCCGTAAAGACCATCATCTTGGACACGCGCAGTACCTGAAGGCTGAGGGTAACCTGGATGAGTATAGGAAAATGGCAGGGGCGGCTGGATTCGAACCAACGCATGGCAGGATCAAAACCTGCTGCCTTACCGCTTGGCGACGCCCCTGTATCTGTTGCAACGATTACCCAGTAATCGGTTCCTTTAGAGCAGACCTTGAAGCTTGCGATGCAACATCGAAACGTTGCTTCCTTTTGCTACAAAACCTGTAAGGGTCTCTGTAAGAAGGGCCGAGACTTTATCAGCTTCAGCTTTGCTTGGGAAGCCCCCAAACACACAACTTCCAGTTCCGGTGAGTTTTGCTTCGGTAAATTTACCTAACAAATTCAAAGCGTTACGTACCTCTGGATAACGCCTTGTTACCACCGGCAAGCAGTCATTACGACTGTTTCCCTTGGGAACGGGGCGCACTTTAATGGGAGGAGTGTTACGTGTCAACAACGGATCTGAAAAAATTTCTGCCGTACTTACAGAGACTTGCGGCACCAGCACGAGATACCACGGTTCTTCCGGGTCGACAGGGGTCAGTTTCTCCCCCACGCCCTCGGCAAAAGCCGCGTGGCCACGTACGAAAACCGGGACGTCGGCGCCCAGCGTCAACCCCAGGCCAGCCAGGTGATCTTCATCCCAGCCCAATTGCCACAGGTGATTGAGGCCGAGCAAAGTCGTTGCGGCATTCGAACTGCCGCCACCGATACCACCGCCCATGGGCAGGATCTTGTCGATCCAGATATCGACGCCCAGCGAGCAAGCGGACTGCTCCTGAAGTTTTTTCGCGGCCTTGACGATCAGGTTGCTGTCGTGGGGGACGCCTGGGAATTCGGTGTGCAGTCGGATGACACCGTCATCGCGCAGGGCATAGGTGATTTCGTCGCCGTAATCGAGAAACTGAAACATCGTCTGCAGTTCGTGGTAGCCGTCTTCGCGGCGCCCCAGAATGTGCAGCATCAAATTGAGTTTGGCCGGAGATGGCAAAGTCAGGCGATTGGCTGGCATGTCATGACCCCAGTTTGCGTGGTTGCCAGGCCTTGATCACCAGTGTGACGTCAAGGTCGGAGCCATGCAGCTTGATTCGCTCGGGCAGCCAGTAACCGTTTTGCTGGGTGTAGTCGGTGTATTCGACCTGCCAGCCATCCTGTTCGAGGTTGGCCAGGCGACTGTCGGCATCCAGTGTCAGGCGACTTTTGCTGTCCGGAGACGGAAGCCCACGCACCCACCAGGCCAGGTTGGACACCGGCAATTTCCAGCCCAGCTGTTCTTCGAGCAGCACTTCCGGATTCGGCGCGTCGTAACGTCCCTGGTTGGCAACCTCCAGCGACACCTTGCCCGGACGTCCGGTCAGGCGAGCCGCGCCGCGGCCTAACGGACCGGACAGGCGAATGTCGTAGTAATCCTGGCGCTGCAACCAGAACAGCGTGCCACTGCCCGAGTCTTTCGGGGCGCGGATGCCGATCTTGCCGTCGATCTGCCAGCCATCGAGGGCAGTGAGTTGCTCTTTGTGCTCGCGCCACTGGGCGGGATTGCCGTGCCCCTCGACCGATTCGCGTGGACCCAGGCCCGCGCAACCGGCAAGTAGGGCGATAAAACTGAAAACGATGAAATGGCGCAAAAACATAATCTTAAAGAGTCTCTGATCCGGTCAGGCGTTTGATGGTGCCGCGCAGGGTCGGGCTGTCGGGTTGTTCCTTGAGGAACTTGCCCCAGATCTGTTTGGCTTCGCGCTGTTTGCCGTTGGCCCACAGGACTTCGCCCAGGTGAGCGGCGACTTCCTGATCGGGGAAGCGATCCAGGGCTTGACGCAACAGGCGCTCGGCTTCGTCGAGATTGCCCATGCGGTAATTCACCCAGCCAAGGCTGTCGAGTACCGCCGGGTCTTCCGGACTGATCTGGTGCGCCTGTTCGATCAGGGCCTTGGCTTCGGCGTAGCGCGTGGTGCGGTCGGACAGGGTGTAGCCGAGGGCGTTCAACGCCATGGCATTGTCCGGGTCGCGCTTGATGATCGTGCGCAGGTCTTTTTCCATCTGTGCCAGGTCATTGCGTTTTTCCGCCTGCATGGCGCGGGTGTAGAGCAGGTTCAAATCGTCCGGATATTGCTGCAAGGCTTGTTGCAGAACATTCCAGGCCTTGTCGCCCTGATTGTTGGCAGACAGGGTTTCGGCTTCGATCAGGTACAACTGGATCGCGTAATCCGGCTGCTCGTCGCGCTCTGCCGCCAGCTTGCGTTGGGCTTCGGCGGTCCTGCCGTTGTTCATCAGGATGTCGGCCTGACGCAATTGCGCCGGCAGGAAGTCGCTGCCCGGGCCAACCTTGGCGTATTCAATCAGCGCGCCTTGCGGGTCATTTTGTTCTTCGGCGATGCGACCGAGATTCAGGTGCGCCGAGTCGACGTGGCTTTCCCGGGCGATCAGGTCTTCCAGGTAACCCTTGGCCTCGTTCCAGGCCTTGGCTTCCAGGCAGACCAGTGCCAGGGAGTAACGCAGTTCGTCGTCCTCCGGGTATTGCTGAACCAGGCTCGAAAACTCGGCCTTGGCGTCGTCCATACGGTTCTGTTCAACCAGCATGCGKGCGTARGTCAGGCGCAGGCGCTTGTCGTCCGGATATTTCTTGATGCTTTTTTGCAGCAGCGGCAAGGCTTCGTCACCGCGATTCAGGGTTTGCAACAGGCGTGCACGCAGCAGAATCGGGGCAATTTCGCCGTCGTCCGGCGGATTGTTTTCCAGCAGCTTCAGCGCGCCTTTGGTATCGCCATCCTGTTGCATCAGCAGCGCCTTGCCGAAAATCAGCTGGCTGTTGTCCGGATGACGCTGCAACAAACGGTCGAAGCTTTTCATCAAGCCGTTGCGGGTGTCCTGGTCGGTGTCGGCCGCGGACAGCGCGAGGAAGTCGAAATGCGTGTCACCCTTGCCTTGCAGGACTTTCTCCATATAGACCATGGAGTCGTCATAACGACCGGCGCGTGCCAGTTGCACGGCGGCGGCGCGTTGCGCTTCGAGGTCGTTGGGGGCGTTTTTGGCCCAGATCAGCGCGGTGTCCAGGGCTGCCTGATCGGCGCCCAGATATTCGGCGATACGGAATGCCCGCTCGGAAATGCCCGGATCCTGGGTATTGATGGCCTGGGTCACATAGTTGTCCAGGGCAATGTCGAAACGATTGCGCTGGCCAGCCAGTTCGGCGCTCAACAGGCTGAAGATGGTGTCCTCGCTGAATGAGCTGTAGACCTTGGGCTTTTCAGGGACCGGGGTGCTGTCTTCAACCGGCGACGTACCGTCCGACGGAACGGGTGCCAAGGCCTGGCAGCCGCTGAGGAAGACAAAAGCGAGGAGCAACGCGGAAGATCTATTCATATAGGAAGAGGACGACTAACCTGCGGTCGGATCATCATGACACAAGCTTTCAGCCAAACATAACCGGCCTGGCATTTTCCCGAGAACACCGGTCCCCGTGTAGGAGCTGCCGAAGGCTGCGATCTTTTGATCTTGATCTTTGAAGGCAAAAGATCGCAGCCTTCGGCAGCTCCTACAGGGGGGTAAACGAGAACCGCTCGCAACGTTGGCGCCATCTACCGAAGCGATAGATATCGAGTGGTTGTTCTGATTCCGTCGAAGTAGGACAATTACCGGCTTCACGTCACCATCAGCGACTTTGAATGGCCTTCCTTGCACTCGGTATTAACCACAAGACTGCTTCAGTAGACGTCCGCGAGCGCGTGGCTTTTACCCCTGAGCAGCTGGTTGAGGCCTTGCAGCAGCTCTGCCGACTCACCGACAGCCGCGAAGCTGCGATCCTCTCCACCTGCAATCGCAGTGAACTCTATATAGAACAGGATCACCTGTCGGCGGATGTCGTGCTGCGCTGGCTGGCCGAATATCATCATTTGAGCTACGACGAGCTGCGCGAAAGCGCCTATGTGCATGAAGATGATGCGGCAGTTCGTCACATGATGCGGGTGGCTTCCGGGCTCGACTCGCTGGTGTTGGGCGAACCGCAGATTCTCGGCCAGATGAAGTCGGCCTATGCCGTGGCCCGCGAGGCCGGCACCATCGGGCCGTTGCTCGGGCGGCTGTTCCAGGCCACGTTCAATGCGGCCAAGCAGGTGCGCACCGACACTGCCATCGGCGAGAACCCGGTGTCGGTGGCGTTTGCCGCGGTGAGCCTGGCCAAGCAGATTTTCAGCGACCTGCAACGCAGCCAGGCCTTGTTGATCGGCGCCGGCGAGACCATCACCCTGGTCGCCCGCCATCTGCACGACCTGGGGGTGAAGCGCATAGTGGTCGCCAACCGTACCCTGGAGCGCGCGAGCATTCTGGCCGAGCAGTTTGGTGCCCATGCGGTGTTGTTGTCGGATATTCCGGCAGAGCTTGTGCGCAGCGATATCGTCATCAGTTCCACCGCCAGCCAGTTGCCGATTCTGGGCAAGGGTGCGGTGGAAAGCGCCTTGAAACTGCGCAAGCACAAACCGATCTTCATGGTAGATATCGCTGTTCCCCGCGATATCGAGCCAGAAGTCGGCGAGCTGGACGACGTTTACCTCTATAGCGTCGACGACCTCCACGAAGTGGTCGCCGAGAACCTCAAGAGCCGTCAGGGCGCAGCCCAGGCCGCCGAAGAGATGGTCTCGGTCGGCGCCGAAGATTTCATGGTCCGCTTGCGCGAGTTGGCAGCGGTGGACGTGCTCAAGGCCTATCGTCAACAGAGCGAACGCCTGCGTGACGAAGAATTGCAAAAGGCCCAGCGCATGCTGGCCAACGGCACCAGTGCCGAAGAGGTGCTGGTGCAACTGGCCCGCGGGCTGACCAACAAACTGTTGCACGCACCGAGCGTGCAGTTGAAAAAGCTCTCTGCCGAAGGTCGCCTGGATGCGCTGGCGATGGCCCAGGAACTCTTTGCCCTCGGTGAGGGCTCATCGGATAGCTTTTCGGATAAAAAACCGCAATGAAAGCGTCACTGCTCAATAAGCTGGATATTCTCCAGGACCGTTTCGAGGAATTGACTGCCCTGCTGGGCGACGGCGAGGTCATTTCCGATCAGAACAAGTTCCGCACCTATTCCAAGGAGTACGCGGAAGTTGAACCGATCGTGGGCGTCTATAAAGAACTGCTGAAAGTGCAGGACGACCTCGAAGGTGCCCAGGCACTGCTCAAGGACAGCGACCCGGACATGCGTGAAATGGCCGTGGAAGAAGTCCGCGAGGCCAAGGAACGTCTGGTCACGCTCGAAGCCGACCTGCAACGCATGCTGCTGCCCAAGGACCCGAACGACGGGCGCAACGTGTTTCTCGAAATCCGTGCCGGCACCGGCGGCGACGAGGCAGCGATTTTCTCTGGTGACCTGTTCCGCATGTATTCGCGCTACGCCGAGCGCCGTGGCTGGCGAGTGGAGATCCTCTCGGAAAACGAGGGTGAACACGGCGGCTATAAAGAGGTGATTGCCCGGGTCGAGGGCGACAACGTCTACGGCAAGCTGAAATTCGAATCCGGCGCGCACCGCGTGCAGCGGGTTCCGGCGACCGAATCCCAGGGCCGCATCCACACGTCGGCCTGCACCGTGGCGGTGTTGCCCGAGCCGGACGAGCAGGAAGCCATCGAGATCAACCCGGCCGACCTGCGCGTCGATACCTATCGCTCCTCTGGCGCCGGTGGCCAGCACGTCAACAAGACCGACTCGGCGATCCGCATCACGCACTTGCCATCCGGCATCGTGGTCGAGTGCCAGGAAGAACGTTCACAGCACAAGAACCGCGCCCGGGCGATGTCCTGGTTGTCGGCCAAGCTGAACGATCAGCAGACCTCTGCCGCGGCCAATGCCATCGCCAGTGAGCGCAAGTTGCTGGTCGGTTCCGGTGATCGCTCCGAACGTATCCGCACCTACAACTTTGCCCAGGGCCGGGTCACCGACCACCGGGTCAACCTGACCCTGTATTCCCTCGACGAGATCCTCGCCGGCGGTGTAGAGGCGGTGATCGAGCCGTTGCTGGCCGAATACCAGGCCGATCAACTGGCAGCGATAGGTGAGTAAATGACGATCATTGCCAGTTTGTTGCGCGCCGCCGATTTGCCCGACTCGCCCACGGCGCGTCTGGATGCCGAATTGCTGCTGGCGGCGGCCTTGGGCAAGTCCCGCAGTTTCCTGCACACCTGGCCGGAGCGCATCGTGCCGAGCGAAGCGGCGCTGACGTTCGCCGAATATTTGCAGCGCCGCCGCAACGGTGAGCCGGTGGCCTATATCCTCGGCCAGCAGGGTTTCTGGAAGCTGGATCTGGAAGTGGCACCGCACACATTGATCCCGCGCCCGGACACCGAACTGCTGGTGGAGGCCGCGCTGGAACTGTTGCCGGCCACACCGGCTAAAGTACTCGACCTCGGCACCGGCAGCGGCGCGATTGCCCTGGCCCTGGCCAGCGAACGTCCGGCCTGGAGCGTCACTGCCGTGGACCGAATTCTGGAAGCCGTGGCCCTGGCCGAACGCAATCGCCAGCGTCTGCACCTGGGCAACGCCACCGTGCTGAGCAGCCATTGGTTCAGTGCCCTGGAAGGTCAGCGTTTTCAACTGATCATCAGCAATCCGCCCTACATCGCAGCGGCCGATCCGCATCTGGTTGAGGGCGATGTGCGCTTTGAACCGGCCAGTGCTTTGGTGGCCGGTGTCGACGGGCTCGAGGATCTGCGCCTGATCGTCGCCCAGGCGCCGGACCATCTGGACGCCGGCGGTTGGCTGATGCTCGAACACGGCTACGATCAGGCCGAGGCGGTCCGCGATTTGCTGCTGACCCGCGGATTTGAAGAAGTCCACAGCCGCACCGATCTGGGCGGTCACCAACGCATCAGTCTGGGGCGCCTGCCGTGCTGAATGATCAGGAGTTGCTGCGTTACAGCCGGCAGATTCTGCTGCAACACATCGATATCGACGGCCAATTGCGGCTCAAGGAAAGCCGCGTATTGATCGTCGGTCTTGGCGGCCTTGGCGCACCAGTGGCGCTGTATCTGGCGGCGGCAGGTGTGGGTGAATTGCATCTGGCGGACTTCGACACGGTCGATCTGACCAACCTGCAACGCCAGATCATTCACGACACCGACAGTGTCGGCATGTCCAAGGTCGATTCGGCAATCAAGCGCCTGAGCGCGATCAATCCCGAGATCCAGTTGATCGCCCATCGTGCGGCGCTGGACGAAGACTCCCTGGCCGCCGTGGTGGCCGGGGTGGATCTGGTCCTCGATTGTTCTGACAATTTTTCCACCCGTGAAGCGGTCAACGCCGCTTGCGTAACCGCCGGCAAACCGCTGGTCAGCGGCGCGGCGATTCGCCTCGAAGGGCAACTGTCGGTGTTCGATCCGCGTCGGCCGGAGAGTCCGTGCTACCACTGCCTATACGGGCACGGCAGCGAAGCCGAACTGACCTGCAGCGAAGCCGGCGTGGTCGGTCCGCTGGTGGGGCTGGTCGGCAGTCTGCAAGCGCTTGAAGCGCTGAAATTGCTGGCCGGATTCGGCGAGCCGCTGGTGGGGCGCCTGCTGTTGATCGATGCCTTGGGCACGCGCTTCCGTGAATTGCGGGTCAAGCGTGATCCGGGTTGCAGCGTCTGTGGGTCGAAACATGCGTGAAGCACCGATTGGTGTGTTCGACTCCGGTGTCGGCGGGCTCTCGGTGCTAGCCGAGATCCAGTGCTTGCTGCCCAACGAGACGCTGATGTACGTCGCCGACTGCGGGAATATTCCCTATGGCGAGAAAACCCCGGAATTTATCCAGCAGCGTTGCAGCGTGATGGCCGACTTCTTTCAGCAACAGGGCGCCAAGGCCCTGGTGCTGGCCTGCAACACGGCGACGGTGGCTGGCGTCGCCGACTTGCGCCGCGACTATCCCGAATGGCCCATTGTCGGCATGGAGCCGGCAGTCAAACCGGCCGCCGCCGCAACCCGCTCCGGCGTGGTGGGGGTGCTGGCCACCACCGGCACCTTGCAGAGCGCCAAGTTCGCCGCATTGCTCGACCGCTTCGCCACGGACGTGAAAGTGATCACCCAGCCGTGTCCCGGTCTGGTTGAACTGATTGAAAACGGCGATCTGCGCAGTTCCGAGCTGCGTCAGCTGTTGGCCGGGTATGTCGAACCACTGCTGGCTGCCGGCGCGGACACCCTGATTCTCGGCTGCACCCATTACCCTTTTCTCAAGCCGATGCTCCGGCAGATGATCCCCGAGGACATCAGCTTGATCGATACCGGTGCCGCCGTCGCACGGCAACTCCATCGGCTTTTGGTCGAAGGCGAGCTGCTCGCCGAGGGGCCTGCCCGAGAAGCGCAGTTCTGGACCAGCGCCGATCCGGTTCACTTCAGAAATATCTTGCCGATACTGTGGAATACGGCTGGCATTGTGCGAAGCTTCAACAGGTAAGAAAGTCCAAAGGAATCAAACGAAAAATTGGGGTGAGCTTCTGATAAATCGCCGATTTCCATAGCTTTGCAGGGTTGAGCAACAAAAAAAACCATACGAAATTGTTCGGAAAGGGAAGTTTCTAATGAAGCGACTATTCTGTTTGGCCGCGATTGCGGCCGCATTAATGGGGCACACCTTTACCGCGCAGGCGGCAGGTGTGGAGTTCGCGGTTGGTCAGACCAGCGATTCGACCATGACGTATCGACTGGGCATGCAATTCGATTGGGACCAGAGCTGGTGGCAGAGTGACGTCGGTCGCGTGACCGGTTACTGGAGCGGCGCCTACACCTATTGGGAAGGCGACAAGACCTCGAGCAATAACAGCCTGTCGTTCTCTCCGGTGTTCGTTTACGAATTTGCCGGTCAGAACGTCAAGCCCTACGTTGAAGCAGGCATTGGCGTGGCGGTGTTCTCCAATACCCGACTCGAAGACAACAACATCGGCAGTGCCTTCCAGTTTGAAGACCGGTTCGGTTTTGGCCTGCGCTTCAACGGCGGCCATGAAGTCGGGATCCGTGCCACGCWCTATTCCAACGCCGGGCTCGCCAGTTCCAACGACGGTGTAGAAAGCTACTCGCTGCATTACACGTTGCCGCTGTAAGCACCACGGTTTCAGCGGGTTGCAAATCCCCTGTGGGAGCGAGCTTGCTCGCGATAGCGATTTCAGACTCAACATTGATGTTGAATGAAACATCGTCATCGCGAGCAAGCTCGCTCCCACAGGGGCGCGTTGTTTTCCTGTTCAGCGATACGCCGTCGAAATCCCCTGGCGTTCGTCGATGCACTCCGGTGCGCCCATCTCGAATTCCCGGCAGATCAGCGGGCGTTTTTCGTAGATGGTGCACATCATCGTGTTGCGATCCAGTGCGGCACACCATCCGTCGTCCAGGCGCAGCATGACTTCCCCGCCCCAGTCATCGGTATCGATGAACCGTTCAGGCACACCCGTATCGGTGATCAGCATGACTTCGAGCTGGCAGCAGCAGGCTGCACAGGTCGAGCACGTGACCGCGGGTTCCGCGATTTGCGTATGGGGGATGGTTTTCATGGCGCGCAGTGTAAGGCAGTCGCCGGGTGCTGTGTGAAAGGTCTGACGGACGCTCAAGTATCGGAACGTCCGCGATACCGATGCCGATGGTGGCGATTTTCAGGGTTGATCCTTGATCGGTGGCTGGCTGCGCACCATGGGTTTGCCG
>NZ_JBFUIC010000061.1:0-25341 GCF_056402075.1 Pseudomonas sp. P4_C3 | reverse complement strand
GCCTGAACCCGGTCATCGCGCCGATCTTGCGGTGCTCAAGGCCCTGGCGCTGCTCGAACAGGCGGCTTTGGGCGACGGCCGGATCCTGCTGATTGGTTCGTCCCTGACCGAACCAGAGCGGCTGGGCATCCGTCGCGCGCTGAACGGCAAATCGACTCAGTTCCTGATGCTCGGCATCGGCACCGCCGAAGGCTCGCCGATCACCCAGGAGGACGGCAGCTTCCTCAAGGATGAACAAGGCGCCATTCTCGTGCCGCGCCTCGACGAGCCCGGCCTGAAAGGTTTTGCCAACGACCTGGATGGGCGCTATCGCCAGGCGCGCCTGGACGATAGCGACCTGCACGCCCTTGGCCTGCTCGACGGTCCACGCAATTTGCGCAACGACGGTCAGACCTTGCGCCTCGATACCTGGGCCGACCAGGGTTACTGGCTGCTGCTGCCACTGTTGCTGCTCGCGGCCTGCGCAGGACGTCGTGGTTGGTTGCTGTGTCTGCCGCTGCTATTCGCGCTACCGCAATCCAGCTATGCCTTCGACTTCGCTGACCTGTGGCTGCGTCCTGATCAACAAGGCGTGCAATTGATCAAGCACAAGCGTCCGGCCGAGGCCGCCCGGCGCTTCGAAGACCATCAGTGGCAAGGCGTGGCGCTCTATGAAGCCGGAGACTACGCCGGCGCCGCCGAGCGGTTCTCTGAAGGCAACGATGCCCATGCCCACTACAATCGGGGCAACGCCCTGGCCAAAAGTGGTGAGCTGGAGGCCGCCCTGGACGCTTATGAACAGGCACTGGAACGTCAACCTGATTTGCGTCCGGCACTGACCAACAAGGCGCTGGTGGAACGTCTGCTCAAGGAGAAAAACACTCCACCCGCTCCTGAGCCAGACGCAGCCAGCAACGCCCGGCCCGAAGCCGAATCGCAGGAACCACCGCCCGGTGCTGCTGCCCAACCCTCGAGCAGCGACGATGGGCAACCGCCCAGCCCGGGTGAGCAACAACCGCCCACCACACCGCCGAAACCGGGGACCAACGAAGTACCAGGCAGCGAACTGGGTGACGAACAACACACCACACCACCCTTGCGCCCGGCCACCGACGGCATCGAAGGTGAACAGCGCCAGGCACTGGAGCAGTGGCTGCGGCAGATTCCGGATGACCCTGGTGAACTGCTCAGGCGCAAATTCTGGTACGAACAGCAACAACATCAGGATCAGGAAGAAACTCGATGACCCGCTTCACCGTTTTATTGCTCGCGCTGTTGCATGGCCTGTTGTTCTGCACCGCCCAGGCGCAGGCAGCAGAGCTGGTCGCCAGTGTGGACCGCAGTCGCCTCAGCTCAGGCGAGACGGTCGAGCTGACCCTGGAATCCACCGATGTCACCCAGTTCGGCAAACCCGACCTGGCACCGCTGGAGCCGTTGTTCGAAGTGCGCGGCACACGCCAGGTCAACCAGTTGAACACCTTAAGCGGCGAAAACCAGGCCGCCACGCGCTGGATCGTCACCCTCCTGCCCCGGCAAAACGGCAGCGTGGTGATACCGGCACTGCAACTGGGCGAACTGCAGAGCCAGCCGATCGCCCTGCAAGTAGTCGAGAGCGAGACACCGGACAACCCGAACAAACGGGCCCCGGTGTTCATCGATGCCAGCCTCGATCAAACCAGTGTTTACGTACAGGCCCAGGCGGTCCTGACCCTGCGTATCTACCATTCGGTGTCGCTGTACGACGACAGCAGCCTGCCACCCTTGCAGATACCTGACGCACGTATCGAACAATTGGGCGACTCACGCACCTACGAAAAAGACATCGATGGTCAGCGCCACGGCGTGATCGAAATGCGCTATGCGATCTACCCGCAACACAGCGGCGAACTGATCATTCCGGCGCAGGTCTTCAACGCCGCGCTGGTCGATGCGCAACCGACACAGGACGCCACCCAAGGGCCGAAATCCGGCAAGCTGATGCCCGTCACCTCGACCGAATTGCTGTTGACGGTCAAGGCCAAACCCATCACCTATCCGGCCGACGCACCCTGGCTGCCCGCACGCAGCCTGAGCCTGAGCGAGAGCTGGAACCCGGAGCCGGATCACACCCAGGTCGGCGATTCACTGACCCGCAGTCTGACGGTGGAGGCCGAAGGCTTGTCCAGCACCCAACTGCCACCGCTGCCCGGCACCGATGTCGGCGGCTTGCGCCGCTATCCGGATCAACCGGTGCTCGGCAACCAGAACAGCGAACGCGGCCTGGTCGGCAGCCGTGAAGACCGCGAGGCCCTGGTGCCGACAAGGACCGGCGCCATCGAGCTGCCCACTGTCGATGTGGTCTGGTGGRACACCTTCGAAGACCATCTGGAACACAGCAGCCTGCCCGCGCGCACCTTGCACGTGGCGGCCAATCCGAGCCTGGTGGTCGACACCCCGGCCAGCGCCTCACCGGTCGATGCCAGCGCCGACAGCGAAACGCTCTGGCGCTGGAAGCTCAGCACCTTGATTCTGGCCTGCACCACCCTGCTCGGCTTCGGCCTCTGGTGGCGTGGCCGCTGGCAACCGGCGGTGGCGCGCGCCGCTCAAACCGGCCCGAGCCCGCGCACCGTACTCGACGACCTCAAGCGCGCCTGCCAGGCCAACGACTCCCACGCCACCCGCCAGGCCCTCGACGCCTGGGCCCGGCAACAACCGGAAACCCTGGCCGACATGGCCGCCCGCTTCGTGCCGCTGTCCAACGCCCTCGACGGCCTGAACGGCGCGCTGTACAGCGAAACCGGCCAGTACTGGCAAGGTGACGAGTTGTGGCGGGTGATCAAGGCGATCCCGATTGCCGAACGGGTGCAGGATCCGGTGGGTGATAGTGGGTTGCCGCCGCTTTATCCGAAGTAAAATCAAAAGATCGCAGCCTGCGGCAGCTCCTACAGGTTATCCGCCGTGTAGGAGCTGCCGCAGGCTGCGATCTTTAACGCCTTTCAGCCATTCACAATGAACCCGTCAACAGGTCAGGCGTGTACTTTCCAAAGCACATTGTCGCCCTCTCCAGGCGCCCACTCCTCTACGTGTGCCGTATGTGCCTGAATGCAGGACCAGTTCTGTCCGACGTGGCCCACCACGTGATTTTTCGCATACACAGTACCCAGCTTCCACGCCGGATACTCGCCCCCGCCACCCAGAGTTCTGACGCTCAGGACGTTACTGGACAACGAAAGCTTGTTGTTCAGGTCGCGAGCTTTCACCGCGTAACGGTATTGGGTGTCGGGTGAGAGGTCAGAGTCGTCAAACGAGGTCTGAGCGGCGCTCACGGATTTGATGTGAATGCCGTCCCGTTCGATCAGGTAATCCATTATTGGCGCACTGCTGGCGGAGGCACCCCACATCAGGCTGATGCTTTGCGCAGTCTGGCTCATGCTGTGCAGGTTCGTCGGTGCGGTAGGTCCCTCTCCACCTTCTGGCAAGGTGTGCACTTGAATTGGCCGGCTCGACGCCGAGACATTGCCGTTATCATCGACTGCGCTGATGGCATAGTTGTACTGGGTTTCAGGCGCCACGCCGTTATCTGCAAAAGCAAGATTCGGAGTGTCCACATGAACCAAAAAGCTTCCGTTACGCAAAATGCGGTAGGAAGCGATCGGAAACGGGCCGGTTGCTGCATTCCATTGCAACAGTACCTGCTTGTCAGTGACCTTGACTGCGGCCAGTCCGGTCGGTGTATCGGGAAGTTCACCCCCGCCATCCGGTGGCAGAAAGTTCAGATCAATCACTTGGTAAAAAGCCATCGAAGTGTTGGCAACTTCCCAAACCGCCAGACAGACCTGGTACCCATCCCGTTTCGGCAGTGGGACGGCATGCGTGGTGGGTGAAGTGGGCAACATTTKCTCGCCATGGGCCCAATGCGGTTGCAGGTTGATTTGYGCTGTGTAAAACGGTACATCTTCAAACTGGCTGCGCGACAAGACCTCGTCAGGATCCCAATCTGCCTTCGTCATGAAATAGTTCCAGCGCCGAGTAGCGTGCTTCGCGCTGAAATGCCAGGAAATATCCAGCGTTTCGCCACCTCTCACATCATGTTTTTGCCAGTGACTTCCTGGTTCATCCAATAATGCGCCGGTCAGTTGATCCGCACTGGCAATTTTTCCATCCGGAGGTGGTGGGACGTTGGCTACATCATCTTTTGCAAAAGCATCTACCACTCCGCCGGAGGTGAGCGGAAAAAATTTTCCGGACTCGCGTTGATTCAAGGCCCCTTCGTCCAGTCGCCCCGCGAGCCATTCGAAATGAGCCCGTGAAGAGGGGGAAAAAACGTGGCCATGTTTCGGATTGTTACTTCTACTGATAGCGTTCGGGCGATCCTGTGACATAGTGTTTCTCCATTAAGGTAGCTTCGATAATCTTCGAATCACATGTAACGCCCTAACCACTTCAGGCACCGCACGACCTACCTCGCCTCCCTTCTGTTGAAAGGCACATCCTGTCGATTGCACCGTAAGGCTCCATGCTCGAATCCATTAAAAACCCCGCTCGCTGGTACGCCTACTGACAGATCTGACAGTAGGGACAGGCGGTCGCAAGTTTTCCTACCGACTGAACACGATTTCAAAGGACCCAACGCGAACGCATGCGACAAAGCGCAGCCCGTCATCATCAAGCTCCGGACACCGACCTCTCGCTATCGAGATAGAACTCAGTGTCCAGATGAATGGTTTGTAAAAAAGTACTGTCGTGAGAGACCACGATCAATGCCCCTTGATACTGATTGAGCATTTGCTCCAGCGCGATTCGACTGGGCAAGTCCAAATGGTTGTCTGGTTCGTCCAGCAACAGCAATTGCGGTGGCCGCCGTGCATACAACAGCGCAGCGAGCGCTATTTTCAGACGTTCGCCGCCACTCAACTGGCAGGTCTTGAGCATCGCACGGTCAGCATCAATCCCCATCTGCGCCAAGCGGGTTCGTGCCTCGGCTTCGGGTAACTCAGGATTGCTCTCGTAGAGCCATTGCACCGCCGTGCGTTCGGGATACTGCAATCCGGCGTGTTGATCCAGCCAGCCGACATGGCAACTGCGGATGAGTTCGCCTTCACGCACCCGCAGTTGGCCGGCGATCACTCGCAACAGGGTCGACTTGCCGCTGCCATTGGCGCCCAGGATTGCCATGCGCATAGGCCCCGTCAACGTCAGATTGATCGGTGCCGCGTAACCGAACGGGAGGATGAGGTCGTTGAGCTGCACAATCAGCTTGCCATTGGGCACTACGCTTTCCGGAGACAACATCATGCGTTGAATGTCCGGTGCACACCGCGCACGGGCCTCGGCGATCCGTTGTTGCTGCTGTTCCCGGGCCACCTGTTGATTGAGGCGCAATCTTCCCTGACTGTTTTCGCTGCGCTCTTTCTGGGCATTGGTGATGAGTTTGGTCTGGCTACCCTCTCGAGCCTGACGGTCACCGCGGGCATTACGCCGTTGCTGACGCTCCATCTGCACGACCATCTCACGTTGCTCACGCTTGGCTTGCGCCCGCTCCCCTTGCAATGCAGACTGGAACGACTGCTGCTCCTGCTCGCGTGCCGCCGCATACTGACTGTAGTTGCCGCCATAAACCGCCAGCCCCTTGGGTGAAAGCTCGACAATTTCGTTGACGTGTTCCAGAAGGCTACGGTCGTGGCTGATCAACACCAGGCCATTGGGCCAGCGCTCGATCTGCTGCGCGAGCTTGTGCTGCTGATCAATATCCAGGTGGTTGCTGGGCTCATCCAGAATGAGCCAGTCGGCCCTCGATAGCCACGCCCCCAGCAGCGCCACCCGTTGCCGCTCGCCACCACTGAGTGCGTCGGTGCGCGTGTCGGCATTCAAGTGACCGAGGCCGATCTGCTGCAGTTGCGCCTCAAGGCGTGTGGCGCAATCCCAATGATCGACTGCCAGCGCATGGTCGTCATCGTCGACGCTGCCTTGGGCAATGCGCGCAAGCGCCGCCAGAATATGGTCGACACCGGCCAGTGCGGCGACGCTGGGATAGCGCTCGGGTTCCAGTAATTGCGCGACGGCGTAAACTCGCCCTTCGCGGCGGACGATGCCGCTGGTGGGCAGTTGCTCCCCTGTCAGGAGCCGGCCAAGCAAGGACTTGCCACAGCCATTGGCGCCCACGATGCCCGTGGCCCTGGTACTGAAGGTGTGGTTCAAGTGATCGAACTGAACGCGCCCGCCGGGCAGGTTGAAAGACACTTGATCAAGTTGAAGTAACCGTTGAGTCATGACACTTCCTTGAATAATCGGCCCGATGGGCAGCGCACCACTCCCTGATGATGCGCAACAGCACCCGGCGGATGGGCGATGACCGTAAACACGGCGCCTGCCCACATTTGAAAATGACTTTCGAACAGCATGCCGGCCCTGATCGTCGCAGAGAGGTCTTGTGTCACTCTCAACAGCAGACGTCCCGAAGGCCAATGTATCTTGACCAGGCGCCCCCCTCTACCAACAACAGGTTCGAAAGATCGCAGCCTGCGGCAGTTCCTACATTGGGTATGCGCATATCCTGTAGGAGATGTCGCAGGCTGTTTTTTTTGCCTTCTGCATTCCCGACCTTTTGCCAGTAAACTCTCTGCCCTTTCGCCGCCATCATTTTTCCCGCGGCCATTACCCATTTTGTAGCGGAGTCCGCCTTGCGCTTGTTTCACACCTCCGACTGGCACCTCGGGCAGAACCTGCACGGCCAGGATCGCGATTTCGAACATGGCTGTTTTCTCGACTGGCTGTTGCGCCAGTTGAAACTGGATCAACCGGATGTGCTGTTGATCGCTGGCGATATCTTCGACACGGTCAATCCGCCGGTCAAAGCCCAGGAACGCCTCTACGACTTCATCGTCAGCGCCCACGAACAGCAGCCATCGCTGACCATCGTGATGATCGCCGGCAACCACGATTCCGGCTCGCGGATCGAACTGCCCGCGCCCTTGATGCGCCGCTTGCGCACTCATGCGCTCGGTCGCGTGTTGTGGCTCGACGACGGGCAACTGGATGCCGAACGCCTGTTGCTGCCCTTGCCGGATGCCAGTGGTGATGTCGCCGGCTGGTGCCTGGCGCTGCCGTTTCTACGCCCGGCGGAAGTCACCGGCGCGCACTTGGGCGACAACTATTTGCGCGGGATCGGTCAGGTGCACGAGTGGCTGATCGAAGCGGCCAACGCCAAGCGCCAACCGGGCCAGGCACTGATCGCCATCAGCCACGCGCACATGGCCGGCGGCTCGGTGTCGGAAGACTCCGAGCGCAGCCTGATCATCGGCAACGCCGAAGCCCTGCCTGCCAGCCTGTTCGGGCCGAGCATCAGTTACGTTGCCCTCGGTCATTTGCACAAGCCGCAGAAGGTCAACGGCGAGGAGCGCATCCGCTACAGCGGCTCGCCGATTCCGCTGTCGTTCTCCGAGATCGGCTATCAGCACCAGATTCTCGACATCAAGCTCGACGGCGAAACCCTGGTCAGCGTCGAACCGAAACTGATCCCCCGCGCGGTCAACCTGCAACGTATCGGCCCGGCGCCATTGAGCGAGATCCTGCTGCAACTGGCGGACCTGCCGAACATCGACCTGTTGGCCGACATCCAGCGCCAGCCATGGCTGGAGGTGCGGGCGCGCCTCGACGAGCCGCAGCCCGACCTGCGCAATCAAGTGGAAACCGCCCTGCAAGGCAAGGCCGTGCGCCTGGTGCGCATCGCCGCCGAGTACGCCGGCAACGGCGGCCGTGACGGTGCCGACGAAGGCAGCACGCTGATCGAACTGGACCAGCTCACGCCTCAGGAACTGTTCAGCCGCGCCTGGCAGGACAACTACGGCAGCGAGGTCGACGAGCAGACCCTCAAGGACTTTGCCGAGCTGTTGCAGGACGTGCAGATGGAGAGCGAACAGCCATGAAAATCCTCGCGATCCGCCTGAAAAACCTCGCCTCCCTGGCCGGGCCGTTTGAAATCGACTTCACCGCCGAACCCTTGGCCAGTGCCGGACTGTTCGCCATCACCGGCCCCACCGGCGCTGGCAAAAGCACCTTGCTCGATGCCTTGTGCCTGGCGCTGTTTGGCGCCGTACCGCGCCTGAACAACACCGGCCGTGACGCCAAGGTGCCGGACGCCGACGGCGAGATCGGTACCGGTGACCCGCGAACCCTGCTGCGTCGCGGCACGGGTGAAGGCTATGCGGAAGTGGATTTCGTCGGTGTCGACGGCCGCCGTTACCGCGCCCGCTGGGAAGCCAATCGCGCTCGGGACAAGGCAGGCGGCAAGCTACAGGCCAGCCGCCAGAGCTTGCGTGACATCGATCAGGATCAATTGCTCGCCAGCCAGAAAGGCGAATACAAGACTCAGCTCGAAGCCGCGCTGGGCCTGAATTTCGAACAGTTCACCCGCGCGGTGATGTTGGCGCAAAGCGAGTTCAGCGCCTTCCTCAAGGCCGACGACAACGACCGCAGCGAATTGCTGGAAAAACTCACCGACACCGCGCTCTACACCCGCCTCGGCCGTCGGGCCTTCGACAAGACCAAGGAAGCCCGCGAGGCCCACAAACTGCTGCAGGATCAGGCCAGCGGCGTGACGCCGCTGGCGCCCGAAGCCCGCGCGGAACTGGATCAGCGTTTCAACGAAGCTCAGCAGCAACTCAAGGCCCGACAGGCTCAACTCAAGCAGCTTGAACTGCAGGACACCTGGCTCAAGGACCTGCGTCGCTTGCAGGACGAGCATCTGGCCGCCAGCGAACAACTGCTATCGGCCCAGACTCACTGGGAAGCCCTGACCAGCGAGCGCTTGAGGCTCACCCGCCTCGAACAGTTGGGCCCGCAACGGCACCAGTTCGCCCGTAAAGCCGAGGTCGACGGACTGCTGACGCCGTTGGCGGCGCACATTGCCTTGCATGCGCAGCAACATGGCGAACTCGGCGAGCGTCAGACGCAGCTCGAGCAACAGCTTAGCGACGCCCGGATCGCGTTGAACGAAGCGCAACAACGGCAAACCGCCAGCGCGCCGTTACTGCGCCAGGCCTTCGAAGCGCAAAGCACCCTCGCCCGCCTCGCCAAGGACACCGCCCTCAGTGCCGAGGCAAAGCAAAATGCCGAGCAGGCCTGCGGCCAGGGCCAGAGCACGATTCAGACCTTACTCGATCAGCAAACCCGTGGCGCCGGGGACTTGCAGCGCATTGCCACCGAGCTGGAGCAAAGCACTCATCTGGCACCGTTGAGCGATGCCTGGAATGCCTACCGCGATCGCCTGCAACAGTTGATGTTGATCGGTAACCGGTTGAATCAGGGCCAGGCCGAACTGGCCAGCCTCGAGCAAAACGCCACGAGCGCCGAACAAACGCTCAGCGCACAGAAGCAGCAACTGGAGGTGCTGTTCAAGGAGGCCGGCGCCGAACCGGATGCCGTCGCCGAGCAGATCGGCATTCTCGGCAGTCTGTTGCAGGACAACCGCAAACAACTGCGCGCCGTCGAAGACCTTGCACGCTTGTGGGCCAGCCAGCAGGACCTGGACCAGCGCGGCGCCGAGCTGCAGCAACGCCAGCTCACCGCGCAGCAGGAACGTGAACGCCTGACCCAGGACGGGGTCAAGGCCAAGGCTGATCTGAGCGTTGCCGAACAGACCCTCAACGTCACTCGCGAACTGCTGGAGCGTCAGCGTCTGGCGCGCAGTGCCAGTGTCGAAGAGCTGCGCGCGCAATTGCAGGATGACCAGCCATGTCCGGTGTGCGGCAGCAACGAGCATCCGTATCATCAGCCGGAAGCCCTGCTGCAGAGCCTCGGCCGTTTTGATGAAAGCGAACAGGCCAACGCCCAGAAGGCCGTTGACCTGCTCAAGGAAAAACTCACCGACCTGCGTGCCGAAGTCGGCGGGTTGATCGCCCAGCAAAAGGAACTGCTGCAACAGCAGGAGCATCTGGCGACCCAACAGCAAGCCCTCGCCCCAAGTCTGGAAGCGCATCCGCTGGCTGCCCAACTGCTGAATCAGGACGCCGTCAAACGCGACGCCTGGCTCACCCAGCAAAACAGCCAGCTCAACCAGAGCATCAGCCAGGACGAGCAACGGCAGAGCGCGCTACTCACCCTGCAACAGGATGCCGCACGCCTGACCCAGCAACTGCGCCATGCCGAAACCGCGCACCAGCAAGCGACCCAGCACCTGGGCAACCAGCAACGCGAGCTGGGCAACGACCGTCAGCGCCTGGACGAAGAGCTCAGCGCATTCGCCAATCTGCTACCAGCTGAAACCCTGCAAGCGCTGCGCGTCGAACCGGCCGCGACCTTCATGCAGCTCGACCGGCAGATCGCCGAGCGCCTGGCGCAACTGGAACAACAAAAGGAAGAACTGGCCGAGCAGCAACAGCGCCAGCAAAACCTGGAGAAGGAACAGGATCGCCAGCAAAGCCGCGTGCAGCAATTGCAGGCCGCCGAACAGCAGTTCACCGGGCTGGCCRAGCAGCAACAGGCGAGCCAGCAGACACTCGGGCAATTACTCGGCGAACACAGCAGCGCCGAGCATTGGCAGCAGCAACTGGAACAGGCCGTGGAACAGGCGCGCAGCGCCGAAACCAGTACCGCGCAGGTGCTGCAAAGTGTCCTCACGCAGTCAGTGCAAATCACCGCCGAACTCAAGGCCCAGCAGGAGCGCTTGCACGCTCTGGAAGGCGAAGAACGCGAGCTCGCCGGCAAGATTGGCGACTGGCGTGCCCGTCATCCCGAGCTGGATGACGGTGGCCTCGAAGACCTGCTGCGCGTCGACGACACCCAGGTCAGCGAACTGCGCCAGCGCTTGCAGCACAGCGAAAAAGCCATCGAACAGGCCCGCGTCCTGGTGCAGGAGCGCGACAAGCGCCTGCTCGATCATCAGGCGCAACACAACGGCAACCTCGACGCCGAGCAACTGACCGCCGCACTGGTCGACCTGCAAAACCTGTCCGCCACCAACGAGCAACACTGCGCCGAACTGCGCGCCGAGCAGGCCGAGGACCAGCGCCGGCAGAACGCCAATCAGGCCCTGGCGCAGCAGATTGCCGACGCTTACAGCGAGTATCAACGCTGGGCACGCTTGAATGCGTTGATCGGCTCCGCCACCGGCGACACCTTCCGCAAGATAGCCCAGGCCTACAACCTCGACCTGCTGGTGCATCACGCCAACGTGCAATTGCGCCAACTGGTGCGCCGCTATCGCCTCAAGCGCGGCGGCAGCATGCTCGGCTTGCTGGTGATGGACACTGAAATGGGCGACGAACTGCGTTCGGTGCATTCGCTGTCCGGTGGCGAGACCTTCCTGGTGTCGCTGGCACTGGCCCTTGGTCTGGCGTCGATGGCGTCGAGCACGCTGAAAATCGAATCGCTGTTCATCGACGAAGGTTTTGGCAGCCTCGATCCGGAATCCCTGCAACTGGCCATGGACGCCCTCGACGGCTTGCAGGCCCAGGGCCGCAAGGTCGCGGTGATTTCCCACGTACAGGAAATGCATGAACGGATTCCGGTGCAGATCCAGGTCCGTCGCCAGGGCAATGGCCTGAGCACCCTGGAGGTGAAATGAACACACTGTATTCCTTCCGCCGCTGCCCGTACGCCATGCGTGCACGCATGGCCCTGCGCTACTCGGGAGTGGCCGTGGACATTGTCGAAGTCAGCCTGAAGGCCAAGCCCGCCGAAATGCTCGCGCTGTCGGGCAAAGGCACGGTGCCGGTACTGAGCGCCGATGGCCAGGTGATCGACGAAAGCCTCGACATCATGCGCTGGGCCCTGGCACAGGATGATCCGCAGGACTGGCTGCTCAAGGATGATCCTGTGGCAGCGGCGCAAATCGCCCCGCTGATCGAACAGAACGATCTGGTGTTCAAGGTGCACTTGAATCGCTACAAGTACGCCGAGCGTTATCCCGAGCAGCCGATGGAGGTTTATCGCGCCGAAGGTGAGGTATTTCTGCAAAGGCTGGATGAGTTGCTGGAGGGACGCGACTACTTGCTGGCCAGCCATCCAAGCCTGGCCGATGTGGCCTTGATGCCCTTCGTGCGCCAGTTCGCCCATGTCGACCGCGACTGGTTCGCGCAGACACCGTATCGGCGTTTGCAGGATTGGTTGCAGCGGTTTCTGGAGTCGGACTTGTTTACCGGTGTGATGCGCAAGTAAGCCCCCTCGCCACAAAAGCCCTCATCGACAGCAGGCTTCAGGCCAACACCTCACACATCCCGATCGCCGAGCAATCGACCTGGAACGGCCCGAAAACCACGCCTTCATTCCTGATCGGTGGATTGCCGGCCAACATCCCCTGGGCACTGGCGCTTTCGATGCTGCGGGCAATGTTGTGGTTGGCTTCGATGGCCCGTGCCACCGAGCCTGCCGAGCCCTGTCCGATCCCCAGCAGGGAGGATCCGTTGGTCATGAACGCCAGGAAGGCAATGACCCAAAGTCTGTGCCCTTTCATGCGCCGGCGCCCCCTGCGAGTTCAGCCTGAGCTGAAAGGCTGACAACCAGCACCATGGCCAGGTAAAGACCGATCGCCACATAGGCGCCATGTTTGGCAGAAGTGAGAATTGTGCTGGCCATGATGTTCTCCGCAGGCATGTTTCAATGCCCACAGAATCGATCAAAAAAGCCTGGATAACCACTCAGGGTTATCCATAGTAACCATCAACTTCATTGATCATTAAGCCAGACTATTTCAGTCTTCAATAAAACTGATCAAGCGCTCGCGCGCAGCATCCGGCTCACCCGGAACAGGCTCGGCTGCCGACAAAATGGGGGTGGAATAGAGAAACAGAAGAACCAATGCCAGACGCGTCACCATGCTGCCGATCCTTGCCGTGAGGAGGAGTCAAAAAATCAGCGTCAATTTAAACGTATGGCGATGTGATATCAAGCACGACATTAATGGCAAAATGATACTGTCGCAAATACGTTATGCAGGAGCGACATCACTCTGATCGTTTCCGACACTCGGGTTTTCAACACAAGTGTCTTCGATCATCAGTGACTTCGCTCCTGCATAAAGGCAGGGGTAAACGCTCAGGCTTGGGTTTTGTGATCCAGCGCGGCGTAGAAGTTGGCGCTCTGTTGCAGGTACTTCTGGGTGTAGCTCTGGGTGTGGGCTTTTTTGTCGCTGATTTCAACGTTGGCACTGGCTGGCAGCGCAACGGTGGCAGAAATGGCGGAAGCGGCGATAACAGAGAAGATGTTGAAGTTCATGGCGGTATTCCTCGGATTCAGTTGGCTTGCTTGCCCGGTGGGGCCGTGAAGCAAACTTAACCCTCGAGGGTCCGTGCCTTGAAATGCTTTGTAGCAGTACCAGATATCAGCGCCATTGATAAAAGCAGGCAGGCCCCATCAACCGGGGCCTGCGGCTTATTGACGCAGCAGAAACCTGAGATCGCTCGGGGCGTCCATCGGCAGTTTTTGCACGGTCTTGCCCAGCAGACCAGTCTTGGCATCGCGTTCGACGACGACAATCTGGTTGCTCTTCTGGTTGGCGATCAACAGGAATCTGCCGCTCGGATCGAGGCTGAATTCCCGCGGATGATCGCCCTCCACCGCCCGACGTTGCAGCTCACTGAGGTGGCCGGTCGCCGGATCGATGGCAAACACCAACAGTTGATTGGCCGTGCCACGGTTGCTGACGTAGAGGAACTTGCCGTCAGCCGAGGCATGCAACGCCGCCGCAGCCTTGTCCGAGACCGGTTGCCCGGCAGCCAGATCGACCATCTGCGTCTGCTTGAGTTGGCCGTCGTGGTAATCGAACACCGCCACCTGGGCGCTCATTTCCATGGTCAGCCAGGCGTGTTTGCCATCGGCGCTGAACAGCAGATGACGCGGTCCGCTACCGGGCGGCAGTTGCACGAATGCCGGGGTCGCCGGAGTCAATGGTAGTTCGGGGTTGGCCTTGGGGTCGAAGCGATAGGCAAACACCTTGTCGGCGCCCAGGTCGTTTGCGAACACGTATTGGCCATCCGGCGACGGGATCGTCGAATGCACGTGGGCCGAGGCCTGGCGCTCGGGATTGACCCGGCTCGCCGGGTGGCTGCTCATCTGCACCACCGGTTTGAGCTTGCCATCGACCGCCACCGGCAATACCGCGAGGGTGCCGCCCGGGTCCTCGGCCACCGAGTAATTGCTGACAAACAGATGGCTGCCATCGGTGCTGAGGCTGGAATGGGTGGGCTCGTTGCCCAGGCTTTGTACCTGGCTGATCAGGCTCAGCGCATGGGTCTTGGGATCGATCGCGAAACTGCTGACGCGCCCTACCGGATCGGTCTGGCCCGGGCCGTTTTCGTTGACCACGAACAGGTGTCGCTGATCCTTCGACAGGGTCAGCCACGAAGGGTTTTCGCTTTTGATCACTTGCAAAGGGCTGGTATTGATCTGCCCGGTGCTGCTGTCGAAAGCCAGGCGGTAGATGCCCTGGCTTTGACCGGCGGTGTAGGAGCCCACCAGCAGTTGATAGTCATCGGCGGATGCAGCCTGAACCCCCATCGCTACGATACTGCCGGCCATCAATAGTGGCCAGAGGTTACGCATCGTCTTGGTCGTCATCATCGTTGTCGCCACCGACGACATCGCCCAGGCACACCAAACGGTGTTCACCCGAGTCACCGGTGATCAACCAGCTTTGCAGCGAGGTATCGAAGGTCGCGGCCTGGATCTGCGCCGGGGTGAACTCCCAGTGTTTGGCCGCACGGCCATCCATGCATTCAATGTGCAGGTTATCGAACTCGTCGAGGGCGAATTCGAAGGCATGCAGCCCGTCGATTTCCACCATTCCGCAGTGTTCGAGGGCATTGAGCAAGGTGTCGGTTGGGGAAGTCATGGCAATCAATCTTTGAATGGGAAAGACGCAATGATAGCTCATGCACCACCTCCCCTGTAGGAGCGAGCTTGCTCGCGATGGCGGCAGTCCAGTCGATTTAAATGTTGACTGATGTTCCGCTATCGCGAGCAAGCTCGCTCCTACAGGGATTGTGCTTGTCTGTTACAACGCCTCACGCGATGGCTGCCCATCCACCAGTCGCTGGATACGTAGCGGATTGCCGTTCTTCAGCGCATCCGGCAGCAAACTGTCCGGGTAGTTCTGAAAGCACACCGGGCGCAGGAAACGATCGATGGCCAGTGTGCCCACCGATGTACCGCGCGCATCGGACGTTGCCGGGTAAGGCCCGCCGTGGACCATCGAATCGCAGACTTCCACGCCCGTCGGATAGCCATTGAGCAGGATGCGTCCGACCTTCTGCTCAAGCAACGCCGTCAGTCCGGCAAACTGTTCGAAGTCTTCCGGCTCGCCAATGACGGTGGCGGTCAACTGGCCGTGCAGGCCATTCAAGGCGGCCAACAGTTGCGCATGATCCGCCACTTCAACCACCACCGTGGTCGGACCGAACACTTCCTCTTGCAACACTTCATCGCCATCGAGCAGCAGGCTGACATCGGCCCTGAACAATTGCGGCTGCGCCTGATTGCCCTGCTGCGGGTTCCCGGCCAGATGCTCGATCCCCGGATGCACGAGCAGTTTTTGCAAGCCCTGGCCGTAGCTGCTCAAGGTTCCGGCATTGAGCATGGTTTGCGCCGGCTGGTCACCCATCAACCCGGCCACTTGCTGCACAAAGGCGCTGAACGACGCTGAGCGAATGCCGATCACCAGACCGGGATTGGTGCAGAACTGGCCGCAGCCCTGAACCACCGACGCCGTGAGGTCGCGCGCGACGGTGTCGGCCCGCGCCTGCAACGCCTGGGGCAACACGATCACCGGGTTGATGCTCGACATCTCGGCGAACACCGGAATCGGTTGCGCACGGGCCGCGGCCATGTCGCACAAGGCCCGACCGCCCTTGAGCGAACCGGTGAAGCCCACAGCCTGAATCGCCGGATGCTTGACCAGCGCCTCGCCGACGCCCCCGCCATAGATCATGTTGAACACGCCGGCCGGCATGCCGGTTTTCTCGGCGGCGCGGATGATTGCGTCAGCCACCCGCTCAGCCGTGGCCATGTGACCGCTGTGGGCCTTGAACACCACCGGGCACCCGGCGGCCAGCGCCGATGCGGTATCGCCGCCTGCGGTAGAGAACGCCAGCGGAAAGTTGCTGGCACCGAACACCGCCACCGGCCCGAGGCCGATACGGTATTGACGCAGATCCGGGCGCGGCAACGGTTGACGCTCCGGCAATGCCCGGTCGATCCGTGCGCCGTAGAAATCACCACGCCGCAGCACTTTGGCAAACAGGCGCATCTGGCCGCTGGTGCGTCCACGCTCGCCTTGAATCCGGCCAGCGGGCAACGCCGTTTCGCGGCAGACCACCGCGACAAAATCATCACCGAGGGCATCCAGTTCATCGGCAATGGCCTCGAGAAACTGCGCCCGCCGCTCCGCGCTCAGCATGCGATAGGCCGGGTACGCAGCCGCCGCCGCGGTGGCCGCCGCATCGACTTCCTGCGCTGTCGCCTGAGAAAAATCCTGGGGCAAGGCCTCGCCCGTTGTCGCATCGAAACTCCGCAACTTGACGCTGCCAGCGGCGCTGCGTTGGCCGCCGATGTAGTTGTGACCAAGAATCCGGGTCATGGGTAAGTCCTCAAAGTGTGCCGACGGTGCCGGGTTCGAAAGCCGCTGCGACCGGTGCGATGCCATTGATCAATGGCGCGCCGAATTCGGCCTGGGTGATCTCGAACACGTCGCCCGGTTGCGTGCGAATGCCGTCGGCAAAGGACAGGGTCGCGGTGCCGAAGAAGTGAATGTGAACATCCCCCGGGCGCAGAAACTGGCTGTACTTGAAATGATGGAATTCGAGGTTGGCGAGGCTATGGCACATGTTCGCCTCGCCACTGAGAAACTCGTTCTGCCACAGCACTTCGCCGTCGCGCAGGATGCGGCTGGTACCGGCCAGATGCTGCGGCAGTTCGCCGACCCGCAGTTCCGGGCCATAGCTGCAGCTGCGCAGTTTCGAGTGGGCCAGATACAGGTAGTTCTTGCGCTCCATGACGTGATCGGAGAACTCGTTACCCACGGCAAAACCCAGGCGATACGGCTTGCCGTCGCGACCGATGACGTACAGGCCAGCGATCTCCGGCTCTTCACCGGCATCCTCGGCAAACGGCGGCAGGGGAAACGGCTGGCCCGGCCTGACGACGATGCTGCCATCGCCTTTGTAGAACCATTCCGGCTGCACACCGGCTTGATCTTCTGCCGGTTTGCCGCCCTCCACGCCCCATTTGAAGATGCGCATGGTGTCGGTCATCGCCGATTCGTCGCCACTTTGCTGGTGCATCTTGTCCCGGGCCGATGCACTGCCCAGATGGGTCAGGCCCGTGCCACTGACCAGCATGTGCGCCGGGTCCGGATGGTCCAGGGGCGGCAGGATGCGCCGTTGCGTCAGCAGTTCGGCATAGCCGTGGCTGATGCCCAGCCCCAGACTTTGCACCTGTTGCTCAAGATTGGCGCCTGCCTCGATCGCCGCCAATGCCAGATCGCGCACGGTGCGCATGTCCTGCACTTCACGGACCAGGCCTGCCTCGACCACGCCGACACGGCGTTCGCCGTTACTCAATTCGAACTGAACCAAACGCATGAATTTTCTCCTGTTCCTTCAAAAACACCGCAGATCCCTGTAGGAGTGAGCCTGCTCGCGATAGCGTCGGCACATCCAATGTTGTCGGCGACTGATACATCGCTATCGCGAGCAGGCTCACTCCTACATTGGATTAGCGTGCACTTGCTGCAAATTGATCGGCTGGCAGGACGTGTTTGCGTTCCAGCAGGCGATAGACAACGCCAGTCAGAATCRGGCCAAACACCATCACCCCGGAGAGGAAATACAAGCCGGACGCAAGATTGCCGGTGTACTCCTTCAACGCGCCGATCACGAATGGACCGAGGTAACCACCGAGGTTACCCACCGAGTTGATCAAGGCGATCCCCGCCGCCGCACTGGCGCCGGCGAAGAAGCGACCCGGCAAGGTCCAGAACACCGCCGTGCAGGAGAACAATGCGAATGCCACCAGGCACAACGCCGCCAGTTGCAGCACCGGCACCGACAGCCAGGCGCTGAGGAACAGGCCAATCGCACCCAGTACGTAAAGCACGGCGAGGTGGCCGTAGCGGTCGTTCAAGCGGTCGGAACTGCGTGGAATGATCAGCAGGCCAACGATCCCGAAGATGTACGGCACTGCGGAAACGAAACCGGTCACCAGGTCGCTGCCACCGAATTGCTTGATCAAGGTCGGTAGCCACAAACCCAGACCATAGATGCTCAGGGTCACCGGCAGGTAGAACAGCGCCAGCAGCAGGACGCGCTTGTCCTTGAGGGCGTGCAGCGGGTTGCCATGGCGGGTCTGGCCGTACGCGTCCAGGTCCTTTTTCAGTTCGGTGCTCAGCCAGTCCTTTTCTGCCTGGTCCATCCACTTCACTTGTTGCGGGCCGTCCGGCAGGTAACGCAGCACCGGCCAGGTCAGCAGGATCGCCGGGCAACCGATGACGATGAACAGCCACTGCCAGCCATGCAGCCCCAACACGCCGTCCATGCCCAGCAAGCCACCGGACACCGGGCCGGTGACCATCATCGCAATGGGTTGCGACAGGATGAACAACCCGAGGATCTTGCCGCGATGGCGCACCGGGAACCATTGGGTGATGTAGTACAGAACGCCCGGGAAGAACCCGGCTTCGGCGGCGCCGAGCAAAAAGCGCATCACATAGAAGCTGTTCGGCCCCTGGACGAAGGCCATGCCGATGGTGATGGCGCCCCACGTGACCATGATCCGCGCGAACCAGCGCCGTGCGCCGAAGCGGTCGAGCATCAGGTTGCTGGGGATCTCCAGCAGGAAGTAGCCGATGAAGAACAGCCCGGCACCAAGACCGTAGGCGGCATCGCCGAGGCCGATGTCCGCGCCCATGTGCAGTTTGGCGAAGCCCACCGCGGAGCGGTCCACATAGGCGATCAGGTACAGCAGGATCAGGAAGGGAATCAGTTTCAGCGTGATGCGACGGATAAGCCGCAGTTCCTGGCTCATGAGATCGGTCTCCGATTGTTGTTGTTATGGAACCTCGGGGGACGCCTCTCGCGAAATAGTCGCCAGGGCCATCCCTCCGTTTGAGTCGACTATATAGTATTACTATTTACTCAACAACACTTCCAAACAGCGCAATTTGAGCCTATGTTACGCCTCAGCTAGAACAATATAGTCATACAATAAGAGAATCGATCATGTCTGATAAGAAACCCACCCTGCGCTCCGCCCAATGGTTTGGCACCGCCGACAAGAACGGCTTCATGTACCGCAGCTGGATGAAGAATCAGGGCATCGCCGACCACCAGTTCCATGGCAAGCCGATCATCGGCATCTGCAACACCTGGTCGGAACTGACCCCGTGCAACGCGCACTTCCGCCAGATTGCCGAGCACGTCAAACGTGGGGTGATCGAGGCCGGCGGCTTTCCAGTGGAGTTCCCGGTGTTCTCCAACGGCGAATCGAACCTGCGCCCGACCGCCATGCTCACCCGCAACCTGGCGAGCATGGATGTCGAAGAAGCCATTCGCGGCAACCCGATCGATGGCGTGGTGCTGCTGACCGGTTGCGACAAAACCACCCCGGCCTTGCTGATGGGCGCCGCCAGTTGCGACGTGCCGGCCATCGTCGTCACCGGCGGGCCGATGCTCAACGGCAAGCACAAAGGCAAGGACATCGGCTCCGGCACCGTGGTCTGGCAGCTCAGCGAACAGGTCAAGGCCGGCACCATCAGCATCGACGATTTCCTCGCGGCCGAGGGCGGCATGTCCCGCTCGGCCGGCACCTGCAACACCATGGGCACCGCCTCGACCATGGCCTGCATGGCCGAAGCGCTCGGCACTTCCCTGCCCCACAACGCGGCGATTCCGGCCGTGGATGCGCGCCGTTATGTGTTGGCGCACATGTCCGGCATGCGTGCCGTGGAGATGGTGCGCGAAGACTTGAAGCTGTCGAAGATCCTGACCAAAGAGGCCTTCGAGAACGCCATTCGCGTCAACGCCGCCATCGGCGGCTCAACCAACGCAGTGATTCATCTGAAGGCCATTGCCGGGCGCATTGGCGTGGAATTGGACCTGGATGACTGGACCCGTATCGGTCGCGGCATGCCGACCATCGTCGACCTGCAACCGTCCGGGCGCTTCCTGATGGAGGAGTTCTATTACGCCGGTGGCTTGCCGGCGGTGCTGCGTCGCCTCGGTGAAGCCAACCTGATCCCGAACCCGAATGCCTTGACCGTCAACGGCAAGTCCATCGGCGAGAACACCAGGGACGCGCCGATCTATGGCGAGGACGAAGTGATCCGCACCCTCGACAACCCGATCCGCGCCGATGGCGGCATCTGTGTGTTGCGTGGCAACCTGGCRCCACTCGGCGCGGTACTCAAGCCGTCCGCCGCCACGCCCGAACTGATGCAGCATCGCGGTCGCGCGGTGGTGTTCGAGAACTTCGACATGTACAAGGCACGGATCAACGATCCGGAACTGGACGTGGATGCCAACTCGATCCTGGTGATGAAAAACTGYGGGCCGAAGGGTTATCCAGGCATGGCCGAAGTGGGCAACATGGGCCTGCCGGCCAAGCTGCTGGCCCAGGGTGTGACCGATATGGTGCGCATTTCCGATGCGCGCATGAGCGGCACGGCATACGGCACCGTTGTGCTGCATGTCGCCCCGGAAGCCGCTGCCGGCGGACCGCTGGCCGCAGTGAAAGAAGGCGACTGGATCGAACTCGATTGCACCAGCGGCCGTTTGCACCTGGATATTCCGGACGCCGAACTGGCCGCGCGCATGGCCGATCTGCAACCGCCACAGAACCTGATCGTCGGTGGGTATCGTCAGCTGTACATCGACCATGTGCTGCAAGCGGACCAGGGTTGTGACTTCGACTTCCTGGTCGGTTGCCGCGGGGCTGAAGTGCCGCGTCATTCTCACTGATCACCACCGGCCCCTGTAGGAGCGAGCTTGCTCGCGATTGACTTGAAGGCGACGCTTGCTTCCAGACAGCACGCGTTATCGTTCACGTCCATCGTCGGAACGCCGCCCGGAGCGAGCTCGCTCCTACAGTTCTTTGCGCCGCGCCTGCTATCATGCGCGACACCTATTCGCACAGGACCGCRCCGCTCCCCATGGATTACCGCAAACCCTCCGACCGCAAAAGCATGCACTCGCGCATCGTCCAGGAACTGGGCATGCAGATCGTCTCGGGACGGTTCAAACCGGACGACAAACTGCCCGCCGAAGCCCTGTTGTGCGAGGAGTACGCGGTCAGCCGGCCGGTGCTGCGCGAAGCCACGCGCGTGTTGGTCGCCAAGGGTCTTGTGTATTCCCGTCCGCGGGTCGGCACGGTGGTCAAGCAGCGTAAGGAATGGCACATGCTCGACCCGGATGTGCTGCACTGGCTGATGCAAAGTAGTCCGCAAAATGAATTCTTTGATTTGTTGACCAGTGTGCGCAGCATCATCGAACCGGCCGCCGCCGCGTTGGCCGCACAGTTCGCCACTGATGATGACATTGCCTCCATCGGTGAAGCCTACCAACGCATGGAAGCAGCGCCGACCCCGGAAGCCTTGCTGCAACCGGACCTGGATTTTCACAGCCGGATCGCCGACGCAACCCACAACGACTTGCTGGCGAACCTGTGCAACATGTTATCGGTGGCGATTGCAGAAGCACTGAAGCATTCCAATCAACGGCCGAATCTGCATGAATTGGCGCTGCCAAGGCACAAGGCGATCCTGACTGCTATCGAGAATCGAGATGCCCTCGGGGCCCGGCATGCGACGTTGGTGCAGCTCGATGATGCGCGCAGTGCATTGAATGTGGTGTTGGGTACTGATCACTCTTGACCACCGCAGAACAACTGCGAGGTTTGTCCTGAATCTCTCTGGCACATCGACTCAATCGATGTGCGGTATCTGATTACCGCACCTTTAAATAGCCCTCGTTCTACGTTGTGCAATCCAAACCATGCAAAGGATTGCACTAATGCCAATGCCCGCTTCATCACCTGCCATGTCGGACATCATTGCGCGCGCCATCAGCGCTCGATTCAGCACCCGACCGACGTTACGCTCGCAAGCCGCTCGCCTGCTCAAGGACGGCTTGCTGGAAAAATATTCGCAACTGGATTTCGACCCATACCGAACCAAAATCGCGCAGCCAATCACCAATGGCGCCTGGCGGCTCACGCTGCTACTGGATCTGGTGCTGGAATATCTGGCGAGCGGCATCCCTCCCGACTTGAACGACCAGTACGGTCGCAACTGTTTTTTGACCAACAGAGCGCCCGCACAACTTGGCATCAGCAAAACCACGTCGCGCTTGCCCGACATGCAGGTTATTGCTGGCGTCATCCGCGAGTTGCCAGACATTCTCTACATCGGTTTGCAGGAATCGTTAACGGCGTTCTGGAATGAAGATGACGAGACTGGAGGCAGCCGCTGGCAATGGCTGGGCGATCTCCTGGCCGGCATTGTGAAGACGTCCGCCGTGCGCCATTCGGCGAATAATACGTTGCAGGCCGACATCCTGACGGAACTGGCCAACAAACCAGACCGCCAGGTGCGCCTGCAAAGGCCCTGGTCGAAAGGCGCCATTGAGGCCTGTACGCTTCAAACCACGCTGACCAAAGGCAAAGTGTGCGTCTCCCTGCAGACTCCCGATCTCTTGGTGATTTGCGGTGAAACCCATCTATTGTGCAGCGTAACCGGCGACATCGAGTCCTTTCCTTCCCTGCAGGCTTTCGGTCTGGCATGGGGCGCTCGGTTTCAGCGGGACTTCAAGGTCGATACCATTACATGGAAGCGTTTTGAGCCGGACGGCAACATCTTCGATACCCAAGCCGCCCTGCTATTGAATCAGCAACTGGAAGACCTGGCAGCACTCAAACTGCCGGCCCGCCAAAGCCTGGAGGATCTGGAAAAACGCTTTGATTCGATCACCAACATGACCAGGCTGTTCATCGGCAGCCAAACCAACGCCCTGCACATTCAACCGATACAGGCAACGATCCCCGACTGGTTGCAAGCGGCAAACGCCACGGATCGTATGGCTTATCGCAAACACGTCCTGGCGCTGGCCAGCGTCAAACAGCAGACCCAAGGGCGCTCGTTTCGGGATGGCATTGATGACGTACATACGTTCGCCAAAAAAACGCTACACCGGCAGATGCTCGAAGACAAACCCCTGGCTCCCGGTTACAACGCCGATGAGCTGGAACTGACTTTCCATGTTCCCGTCGGTGATCCCGGCAGCGGTTACATCGAAACGGTCAACATGTCCCTGACAGAATTGGCAATCAAAAATCTGGCTGGCAAGYCCGAAGGCCGCACGACTATCCGTCACCTTGGGAATCAACTGGTCGAGGATTGGACCACCGAGGCCTACCTGCTGGATTTGGTGAGCCGGGTCAATGTCGGCAAGCATTACCCCGAACTGATCGACACTTTGCTGCTCGCCGATAGCGATGAGGCACGAGAGCGCCAGCGATTGTTCGAACTGGAACTGGGAGTTCAATTACCACTGCTGGCCCTCGAATACGCGATCAAAGGTGAATATGGCTTTACCCGTTTGGGCTACCGATATGTCGATGCTTTGATGAATCGCACGGCTGCCGGGCGAATGGTCGAAGAGCAAGCAATCGTCATCAGGCCACTGGCGTTTCAACGTACGGCAGACAGTGATTGCGATGTGGTCAGCAACATGTTCATCATCGAGCCGAAAGACTTGAGTGCCGAGGGCCCTCATATCCTTTATCGGCCGCTGTACACGCCCTCTTTGCATCAATATCCCACCCGTAGCGACTTGTTCAAAGCGATCGCCCGAACCGGTCCGCTGCAAGACAGTGTATTGACCTGGCTAGCAGATCGCGCACGCCCCATCTATGCCCACAACGGTTTCAACGAGCCGCACATCGTCCATTTACATATCGGCGACGACTTCACGCCTTTCATAAAGCCCGAACCAGCGATTCTGGTGGGTAATGCGGCGGCCGGAGACTGGCTCAAGGCAGTAGAGGAAGACCGCTTGCTGGCCAGTCTGTTCATCAGTAACGCACGGGCACTGGTCGATCTGGCTGACCGGCAATCTGTATCCAATACCGAGAGCCGCTGGGCGATCATCCTCGAAGGTGGATGGCTGCTCTTCAATGCCTTGATCCTGCCTTTAAGCGGTCCGGCGATGCTGGTGGGCTGGATGCTGCAAATCACCCACAGCCTGATCAACGATCTTCCGGCACTGGACAGCGACGACGCCAAAGCCCGGAACCTGGCCTGGATCGATGTGTTGTTGAATATCGGTTTGCTGTTATTACATGTCGCACGAGAGCACGGCGCAGCGCTGTTGCCTGACGGAACCAGCAAGCAAACCCCGATCACCCTCGAACCCTTGCGCCATCCCCTGACTTCATTCTCGTTGATCGACGAGACCGTAATTACTCAGGAACCAGCGGCGTTGCCTTCCGAGCCACCGGGCAGTGGCCATGCCCTGTTGGATTTCAATGTGTCGACCGCTCGAGATTCCGCCACGGCGCAGCTGTTCAACACATTGCTGGATGTTCGGGTTCCATGGCCGACATCGCTGCCAGACCCTGTTGCAACAGGCACCTTCAAAGGGTTGTATCGAGTCGACAATCAATGGCACGCCAGCATCGCCGGTCTGCTGTTTCGGGTCAGTATCGTGCCGGGTTCAGGCGAGGTCTATCTGATCCATCCCAAGCTTGCTGATCACCCGGGAATCAAACTGAAAACCAATGGAAAGGGTCAATGGACCCTCGATCAGGGATTGAAACTGGTCGGTGGCGGGCGCCATTCAAGAATCGAAGCCCAGCGCAAAGCAACGCAAGAACGCATCAGTCTGCTGGAGCACAATTACCAAGCGTTTCTGCAACAGCAGKAACGGGTGCAAAGGGGCGTCGATTTCGCTGAAAAGCTGATGAATCAGAAAAGAGACCTTCCCGGCAGCTCTGAACAGGATCGAGCAACATTCAGGCATCTTTACAACAAGGAGCTGGACAAGCAGACCGAAACCTACGTCACGCAGATTGCCGAACTCAAGGAAATGGCCGTATTAACGAAATCTGATCCCAATTACCCAAAGCTTTGCGCCTTGTTGGAAAACAGCATCAACAATGCCCGCAAACGAATCGTCTTGGCTGACATGGAGCGTGAAGCCACCCATCGCAACTATCCCGATTTCAGCAGTGGCATTGACCAGCTCTACGCTGCTTTTGCTACTGAGGGCATTGCCATCATGGATCGATACTTCGATTTCATGCACAAAACCTCCGAAATCAACGAAACCATGATCAGGTGTTATGAAGAGGTGGATAGTCGTCTTCTGGAGTTGAAACAAATCCCACGCCTGGGTGCCGAGT
>NZ_JBFUIC010000060.1:0-25743 GCF_056402075.1 Pseudomonas sp. P4_C3 | reverse complement strand
GTATTGACCGTCTGCCGCTGCGCCAGGCGCAACTGGAACTCCATCGGATCRTGAATCAACACATCCTGTCCGGCGAACGACTCCGCGGCGATCAAGCGTGACAACCAGAACCRTACGCAAGCCACCCGCAGCATGGTCGGCCACAACTCGGCTTCGGCAGCGGTGAACGGTCGCAAGGCTGCGTAAGCGCCCAGCAAGGCCCGCGCTCGCGGTCCATCGATCACGCCATCGTCGTCCGAGCACCAGTCGTTCAAGGCAATCGCCACGTCGTAGAGCATCGGCCCGGAGCAGGCGTTGTAGAAATCGATCAGCCCGGTCAGGTGCGTGCCTTCGAACATCGCGTTATCGCGGAACAGGTCGGCGTGAATGTTCGCCCGCGGCAGTGCCAGGATTTTTTCTTTCTGCCGGGTGATTTCTTCCAGCGCCCGTTGCAGCAGGTCTTTCTGCTCGGCACCGAGATGCGACAGGAACTGCGTGCCCTCTTCCAGCATCCAGTCCAGGCCGCGATCGGTTTTGCGCTTGATCATATTGGCCTGGGTCGCCAGGTGCAGATGGCCGAGCAACTCACCGACCTGTGTGCAATGTTGCGCGTTGGCTTGCTTGATGTGCTTGCCGGCCAGGCGCGGTTGCAGCAACGCAGGCTTGCCCGCCAGTTCGCGCAAGGCCACGCCGTCTGTGGTGCGCAGGGCGTAAGGTACCGGCAGGTTGGCGCCGTGCAGCACGTCGAGCAGTTCGATGAAGAACGGCATTTCCTGAACCGGACCGCGCTCGATCAGGGTCAGGACAAATTCGCCCTGCTCCAGGCTGATAAAGAAATTGGTGTTTTCGCTACCGGCGGCAATCCCCTGGAAATCAAGCAGGCGGCCGAGGCCATAAGGGGCGAGAAAAGCTTCCAGCTCGGGCCGAGCCAGGGGGGTGAACACAGACATGTTTAAGCTGCCAGTACGGGCGCTGCTCGTGGGCCAGCGCCAATTGAAATTAAGAAACTACTTCCACTCAAAGATCTTCCATGACGGAATCAGCATATCGGGCTGATCCGAGCGAATGAAGTTTGCATCTGTTCCGTCGGCGCGCACCAGAAAATACGGCGGTGCGCCCTTCGGCGTGACCTTGATTGCGTACAGGAAACCGTTCTGACGGTATTCCTGAATGACTTTGTCCCCTTCCGTGCGGATCGTGACTTCCGGATCCGGTGTCGGCGCATCGCCCGCCGCCATGACGGCCAATGGTGCGATTGCAAACAAGCCAGCCAGCAACAGGCGATTTAGTGTGCGCATGATAACCTTGTCCCTTTGTCGTCAACGGTCCCGCTATTCTAGCGCCGGACCCGCCGAAAAGGTTGATCCTGCTCATGAGCCAAGCCCCCCTCGTCCTGGTGGACGGTTCTTCTTACCTGTACCGCGCCTTTCACGCGTTGCCGCCGCTGACCACGTCCAAAGGCCTGCCGACCGGCGCGGTCAAGGGCGTCTTGAACATGCTCAAGAGCCTGCGCAAGCAATATCCGAATAGTCCGTTCGCTGTGGTGTTCGACGCCAAAGGTGGGACTTTTCGCGATGACATGTACGCCGAATACAAGGCCAACCGTCCGAGCATGCCTGACGACATGCGCGTGCAGATCGAGCCGCTGCACCAGAGCGTGATCGCCCTGGGCTTCCCGCTGCTGTGCGTCGAAGGCGTCGAGGCCGATGACGTGATCGGCACCCTGGCCCGCAGTAGCGCGGCGGCGGATCGTCCGGTGATCATCTCCACCGGTGACAAGGACATGGCGCAATTGGTCGACGGTCACATTACCTTGGTCAACACCATGACCGGTAGCAGCATGGATGTGGAGGGCGTGAAGGAGAAATTCGGCGTCGCTCCCGAGCAGATCATCGATTATCTGGCGCTCATGGGCGATTCGTCCGACAACATTCCGGGCGTTCCGGGCATCGGTCCCAAGACCGCGTCTGGCCTGTTGGTGGGTGTGAACGGCGGCCTGACCGAACTCTATGCGCAACTCGACATCGTGCCGACCCTGCCGATTCGCGGCGCCAAGACCCTGCCAGCCAAGCTCGAAGAGCACAAGGAGATGGCCTTCCTCTCCTATCAACTGGCGACCATCAAGGTCGACGTGCCGCTGGACGTTGGGCTCGACGACTTGCAAATGGGTCCTGAAGATCCGGCGAAACTCTACGAGTTGTACACCCTGCTGGAGTTCAAGAGCTGGCTGAACGACCTTGATCGCGACGCCAAACGCCTGGAACTGAGCGCTGCCGCCGAGCCAGCACCGGCCGCCGATCTGTTCAGTGAACCAGAGGCCGAAGCACCGGCCGCCGTTGCTGAAGCCGCCTWTGAAACCATCCTCGATCAAACGCGTTTCGATGCCTGGCTGGAAAAACTGAAAAACGCCAAACTGTTTGCCTTCGACACCGAAACCACCGGCATCGATGCGCAGCAGGCACGACTGGTGGGCCTGTCATTCGCGGTTCAGGCCAACGAAGCGGCCTACATCCCGTTGACCCATTCCTACATCGGCGTGCCGCAACAGCTGGACCGCGACACGGTCCTGCGTGCGCTCAAGCCGATTCTGGAGGACCCGAACAAACTCAAGGTCGGCCAGCACGCCAAGTTCGACATGAACATCCTGGCCAACTGCGCCATCGGCGGCGATCAGGACAACGGCATTACCGTGCGCGGCATCGCCTTCGATACCATGCTCGAGTCCTACGTGCTCAACTCCACGGCCACGCGCCATGACATGGACAGCCTGGCGCAGAAGTACCTGGACCACACCACGGTGAGTTTCCAGGACATCGCCGGTAAAGGCGTGAAGCAGCTGACGTTCGATCAGATCGCCCTGGAGCAGGCCGGGCCTTACGCCGCCGAAGATGCGGATATCACCTTGCGTCTGCACCAGACCCTGTTCGAAAAGCTCTCGGCCATTCCGAGCCTGGCCAGCGTGCTGACCGACATCGAAATCCCGTTGGTGCCGGTGCTGGCGCGAATCGAGCGTCAGGGCGCATTCGTCGATGCCGCCTTGCTGGGCGTGCAAAGCATCGAACTGGGCGACAAGATGGTGGCGCTGGAGCGTGAAGCCTTCGAGATTGCCGGCGAGGAGTTCAACCTCGGTTCGCCCAAGCAACTGGGCGTGATCCTTTACGAGAAGCTCGGCCTGCCGGTATTGAAGAAAACCGCCAAGGGCCAGCCCTCCACCGCCGAAGAAGTGCTGGCCAAACTGGCAGAAGACGACTATCGATTGCCGAAAGTGCTCATGGAATACCGCTCCATGAGCAAGCTGAAAAGCACCTACACCGACCGTCTGCCGGAGCAGATCAACCCACGTACCGGGCGGATCCATACCTCGTATCATCAGGCGGTGGCGTCCACCGGGCGGCTGTCCTCCAGCGACCCGAACCTGCAGAACATCCCGGTGCGCACCGCCGAAGGGCGTCGCATTCGCCAGGCCTTCGTGGCCCCGGCAGGTTACAAGCTGCTGGCGGCGGACTATTCGCAGATCGAACTGCGGATCATGGCGCACCTTTCCCGGGACGAAGGGCTGATGAACGCCTTCCGCCACAATCTGGACGTGCACACCGCGACCGCCGCCGAAGTGTTCAAGGTCGAACTGGCCGACGTGACCTCCAACCAGCGCCGCAGCGCCAAGGCGATCAACTTCGGCCTGATCTACGGCATGGGCGCGCAGAAGCTCGGCAAGGACATCGGCGTCGACACCAAGACCGCCAAGGCCTACATCGATACCTATTTCGCCCGATACCCCGGCGTTCGCCAGTACATGGACCGCACGCGTGCCCAGGCCGCCGAGCAAGGTTATGTCGAGACGTTCTTCGGCCGACGCCTGTACCTGCCGGACATCAACTCCAACAAGCCGCAAGAGCGCGCCGCCGCCGAACGCACGGCGATCAACGCGCCGATGCAAGGCACTGCGGCGGACATCATCAAGAAAGCCATGGTCGCGGTAGATAACTGGCTGACCGCGTCTGGCCTCGACGCCAAAGTCATTTTGCAGGTGCACGATGAACTGGTGCTTGAGGTGCGTGAAGACCTGATCGACCAGGTTCGCGATGAAATTCGCGTGCACATGAGCGAGGCCGCGAAACTGGATGTCCCGTTGCTGGTCGAAGTGGGTGTCGGAAATAACTGGGATGAGGCTCACTGAGCCTTCTTGTAGGAGCGAGCTTGCTCCGGGCGGCGTTCCGACGATGGAGTGTCAGGCACATCGATTTCGACTGAAATTCCATCGCGAGCAGGCTCGCTCCTACAGAAAATTGTCGTGTTCTGCTGCGGCATAGTGCCGCGGCAGAAGGGCGTGAACCACTTAGTCCGGAAAATTATCAGAGTTATTCCAAAGCTATTTGAAAAAAATCTGAACTAATCTTGCGAACCACCACTCAGAGTTACTGAATGGCTGGTGAAGCCCTTCGATGCTCCTATGTTGTGTTAAGTGTTGGCAGATATCTGGACCCCGCCCTAGCGGTCTAGAGCTTGAACCCCGGAACTTCTCCCTCCCCATATGAAGCCCGGGGTTTTTTTTGCCTGTAGAAAACTGCCTGGGGCGCCCCAGGCAACCTTCGCTGCTTACTGGGCTTCTACTTCGGCACCCTTGTCCGCCAGTTCCATCCATCCAGCCAGTACGGTGTAGGCATCTTCCAGGCCCATGCGTTTCGGGGCCGAAAACAGCTGAATCGTCACGAGATCACCCCAGCCCTTGCGGATTTCCGCCTGAACCTTGAGCAGCGTGTTCTTGGCCGCGCCATAGGTCAGCTTGTCTGCTTTGGTCAGCAGAATGTGCATCGGCATGCCGGCAGCCACGGCCCAGTCGAGCATCAGCAGGTCGAAATCGGTCATCGGATGGCGGATGTCCATCATCAGGATCAGACCTTTCAAACTCTCGCGACCACCCAGATATGCCTCCAGGTGACGCTGCCAGTGTTGCTTGAGCGGGATCGGTACTTTTGCATAACCGTAGCCCGGCAGGTCGACCAGACGGCGTTCATCGTCTAGCTTGAAGAAGTTCAACAGCTGTGTGCGCCCCGGGGTTTTCGAGGTGCGCGCCAGGCTGGCATGGGTCAGGGTGTTCAAGGCACTCGACTTGCCGGCGTTGGAACGCCCGGCGAAGGCGACTTCGAAGCCCTCGTCATCCGGACATTGGTCGACTTTGGCGGCGCTGAGCATGAAGGTGGACTGTTGGCACAGACCGAGGATGGGATTCTTGAGTTGCATGGGATTTCCGATGTGGGCGGCGCCAGGAATGGGTGCGGCAAGCAGTGTCGCTTCCGTTTCAGTGACGCCAGTATATAATGCCGCAGATTTTGTGTGCGCTTTGTCCCAGCGTAGGATGAAGTTCACGAGAGCGACAAACCTTGATTGCGCACTAGAACGCAGCTCGCTCTCAACCCTGAAAAGGTCGTTTTATGACGAAATGGCTGCTAGCTGCCGGTGTCTTGATGCCGCTTTACAGCGCTCAGGCTACACAGGATCCGGAAGCTGTGTACAACCGTGTTTGTGGTGCCTGTCATTCCGGCCAACTCCCCATGGCGCCGAAAAAAGGCGATCAGGAAGCTTGGACGCCGAGGTTGGCGAAAGGTATGGAGACGCTGGTGCAACACGTGACCCAGGGTTTCAAGGCGATGCCGCCGCGTGGTTTGTGCATGGACTGCAGTGCCGAGGATTACCAAGCCACCATCCTTTGGATGAGCGAGTAAGCCCGGTCCATAACTCTTAACCCTTAGCCGTAGTTGGATTAGCTGATGAAGAAATTGATCGTGAGTCTGCTGTTGACCGTGGGCATCTCCGGCATGGCCCATGCTGCAGGTGAGGCAGTACAACCGGGTGATGCAAAAGCCGGCCAGGCCAAAGCCGCCGTATGTGGCGCCTGCCACGGCCCGGATGGCAACAGCATGGCGCCAAATTTTCCAAAACTGGCGGGTCAGGGTGAACGCTACCTGACCAAGCAATTGCACGACATCAAGTCGGGCAAGCGCACCGTTCTGGAAATGACCGGTCTGCTGACCAACCTGAGCGATCAGGACCTGGCGGACATCGCCGCCTACTTCGCCAGCCAGAAAGGCAGCGTCGGCGCCGCCGATCCGAAAGTCGTCGCTCGCGGTGAAGCCCTGTTCCGTGGTGGTGACCTGGCCAAGGGGATGCCAGCCTGCACCGGGTGCCATTCGCCAAATGGCGCAGGTAACGCGGCTGCCGGTTTCCCGCACCTCGGCGGCCAGCACGCTCAATACATCGGCAAGCAGCTGACCGACTTCCGCAAGGAAGAAGGCGGCCGCAACAACGACGGCGATGCCAAAACCATGCAGACCATTGCCAAGAAGCTGAGCGACGAAGACATCGCTGCGGTGTCCAGCTACATTCAAGGCCTGCACTGAGGCCGGCGGATCGGGTGTTGAACAGGGTGCTTATCGCCTGCAACGTTAACGCTCGATTAATCCGTGACAGCAAGTATAAAAAGGGTGGCCTTGGCCGCCCTTTTTTGTGGCCGCTGCCGTTACACTACAGAACTCAAGCCCGTCAGGATCTGTCTGAAAACAGTCGCGCGAGGCGATAAAATTTGTCCAGGAGTGAAGCATGCGTAATCTGATCATCAGCGCCGTTTTTGCCGCTGCCAGCCTGTTCGGCATGACCGCCCAGGCTGCTGAAGCCCCCGCCGCACCTTATGTGGAACTGAGCAATCCGGTTCCGGTCGCTGTGCCTGGCAAGATCGAAGTGGTRGAGCTGTTCTGGTACGGCTGCCCGCATTGTTACGCCTTCGAGCCGGTGATCAATCCGTGGGTCGAGAAGCTGCCGACGGACGTGAATTTCGTACGCATTCCAGCCATGTTCGGTGGCCCGTGGGATGCTCACGGTCAGATGTTCCTGACCCTTGAAGCCATGGGGGTCGAGCACAACGTTCATGCCGCGGTGTTCAATGCGATTCAGAAAGAACACAAGAAACTGACCGACAAGGATGACATGGCCGACTTCCTCGCTACCCAAGGCGTGGACAAGGACAAGTTCCTCGCGACCTTCGACTCTTTCGCTATCAAAGGTCAGATCGTCAAGGCGCGTGAACTGGCCAAGAAGTATGAAATCACCGGCGTTCCAACCATGATCGTCAACGGCAAGTACCGGTTTGACGTGGGTTCTGCCGGCGGTGCTGAACAGGCCCTGCAACTGGCCGACAAACTGATCGACAAAGAGCGGGCGGCTAACAAGGCTGCCGCCAACTAAGGGCAGTCACTGCCATGCGCCGATGGGGTACTGAACGTGTCGTTGGCCGGCATGATCCGCGGGTCAACGAGCATCATCTGGAGTCCACGGGCCTGCCCGTAGACAGTCGTCTGCGCTTGCTCAGCTTCAATATCCAGGTCGGCATCAGTACCGAGCGTTATCGGCATTACCTGACCCGGGGCTGGCAGCATCTGCTGCCGCACACCGGGCGTGCCGACAATCTGCAGAAAATCGGCAATCTGCTGGGCGATTTCGATCTGGTCGCCTTGCAGGAAGCCGATGGCGGCAGCCTGCGGTCAGGCTACGTCAATCAAGTCGAACACCTGGCCCAGCTCGGCGCCTTCCCCTACTGGTATCAACAACTCAATCGCAACCTTGGTCGCCTGGCCCAGCACAGCAATGGCGTGCTCAGTCGATTGCGTCCGTGGGCCATTGAAGATCATCCGTTGCCGGGGCCAAAAGGTCGCGGAGCCATTCTGGTACGGTTCGGCGAAGGCCCGGAAGCGCTGGTGGTGGTCATGATGCACCTGGCCTTGGGTGCCCGGGCGCGCAGCCTGCAACTGGCCTACATCCGCGATCTGATTGGCGATTACAAACACCAGGTACTGATGGGCGACATGAATACCCATGCCAGTGACCTGCTGCAAAACTCTGCGTTGCGCGATCTCGGCCTGCTTGCGCCACAACTGGAAGCGACGTTTCCCAGCTGGCGCCCGCAGCGCTGCCTGGACCATATCCTGCTGAGCCCGAGCCTGACCCTGGAAAAGGTCGAGGTGCTGGCACAGCCCATTTCCGATCACCTGCCGGTCGCGGTAGAGATTCGTCTGCCGGGTTCGCTCACGGCCGATGCATTGCCCGCGTTGAGTCCTGCCCTTCGCGGATCCCATGAATGAGCGACGAAACACAGCGCTGGAAAGAGAAATACCTCAAAAGCATTGAACAACAGGAAAAGCTCGAACGTCGCTGGGACGCGCGGCTCGACTTGCTGCGCCGTGGACTGGTGCGCAGCACCCTGGCGGCGGAAGGCACTGACCGCGCCGTTGACCAGTGCATGAAGGAAATGCGCGAGGTCGTGCGTACCGACGACATGGACGCCGGCCTGGCCGCGCTGATTCCACGCCTGGAAAAAGCCGTGCTCGACTCCGAGCAGCGTCGGGAAACCCGGATCAACCAGACCAGTGCCGCCCTGACTGCGCTGGTCACTCAACTGCAAACATTGCCGCTGCCACGGGATGTGAGCCGGCCACTCAAGAGTTTCGCCAAGCAACTGGAGGCGCGGGTCAGTCAGGCACGTGAAATACCGTTGTTGCTCAGCGAACTGAGTGGCTTGCAAGGCAAGGCCCTGAGCCAGCTGGAGACCCCGACGGAACCCGATCGGCCGGGCTTGCTGCAGCGGTTGTTCGGCGGTCGTGAAGCGCAGGAGACGGCGGCCTCAACGGCTACTTCTCCTGCGCTGGCTGCCCCTGTAGCCGAGAGCCCTGTGGCGATTATCGAGTCGGCCCCGGTCGTGATTGAGCCAGCAATCTGCGAAGTACCCGCTGTTGAGCGAGCTGAGGACGAGTCCGTGCCGACTGAGCCAGCCGTGGCTTTTGCACCTCCGGCTGCGGAGCCTCAACCATCCAGTGCAGCCTCGACAGAAATCGAATCGGCCGAGCAACCAGCTCCGGAAACTATTGCGACACCTCCTGAGCCGCAAGCGAACCCCGACGAGCTGACCGCGCAAGCATCGACGGATAGTGTGCCCGTACCTCCGATTCCGACGGAGGACGTGGTCGCCACCGATCAGGCGCCATCCGAACACGACATTCTCTACGCACTCCCGGACTCCCCCGAGCCCTCCTACAGTTCGGTGGCCAGTCACATCGAAGACACGCTGCTAGGGCTGCTCGACGACCTGACATTGCCCGAACGTTATCGCCCGCAAGCCGAATCCATGCGCGATCGTCTGAAAAACGGTTTGAACTGGTACGAATTGCTGCCGATCCTCGACGACTTCGCCACGTTGATGCTGGCCATTACCGACAGCGGCCAGCATGAGTTCGAAGCCTATCTACAACGATTGAACGAGCGCCTCGAATCGTTCCAGAGCAACTTGCAGGCCGCCACCGCAGGGCACGCCGACAACCGTTCGGCTGCGCGGCAGATGGACACGCAGATCCGCGAACAGGTCGATGGCTTGCAAARCAGCATGCAGGAAGCCGCGGACCTGGAAGATCTCAAGCACGTCCTGGAAAACCATCTCGAAGGCTTGCTGGGCACCATGGACCAGCACCAGAAACAGCGCGATGAGCGCGAGCAAGAGGTCGCTGTGCGCTTGCATAGCCTGGCCGAGCGGGTCGCCCATATGGAGCAGGAGGCCCAAGGTTACCGTGAGCACCTTGAAGAGCAGCGTCAGAAGGCATTGGTCGACCCGTTGACCGGTCTGCCCAACCGCGCGGCCTGGAGCGAGCGCCTGGACCATGAAGTCACACAATGGCAGCAACATGGCAACACGTTGCTGCTGGCCATGCTGGACCTCGATCATTTCAAGCGTATCAATGATAACTACGGGCACCTGGCCGGTGACAAAGTGCTGAAAATCATCGCCAGCGTGTTGCGCAAGCGTCTGCGCGGGACGGATTTCATTGCGCGGTTTGGCGGCGAAGAGTTTGTGCTGTTAATGCCATCCACGGCGCCGGCGGCGGGGCTGAAGTTGCTGGAAAGCTTGCGTGCCTCGATTGAGGCCTGTCCGTTCCACTTCAAGGGAGAGCCGGTGACCATCACCGTGTCTATCGGAATGACGGCGTTCAGGCAGGGTGAGCATGGCGATCAAGCGCTTAAAAGAGCCGATCAGGCGCTGTATCGCGCAAAAAATGCCGGCCGCAACCGCGTGGAGCCGGGCTGATCGTCAATTGTTCCATTTTGTTTGATTGCCGTCAGCCCGCCAGGCATTACGTTACACTGTTGCATTATTGTCTTATGTGTACTGCCTTCGCCATGAAATATTTTGCTCTGATCGCGTCACTGATTCTGCTGGCCGGCTGCGCCAGCGGTCCCCGTTTCGACACCAGCCACCCTTCGGCCAATTACGACAGTCGTGTGCAGTTCGTGGTGGTGCATTACACCAACGCCTCGCTGGAGCGTTCGTTGCAGTTGCTGACCCACGGTGAAGTCAGCAGCCATTACCTGATCGGCGACGACAAGGGCGCCACCATCTACAAACTGATGGATGAAAATGTGCGGGCCTGGCACGCCGGGGAGAGCGAGTGGAATGGCCGGACCTGGCTGAATTCCAGTTCCATCGGTATCGAAATCGTCAACCCGGGCTTCAAGGACACCCCGACCGGACGCGTGTGGTACCCCTACACCGAAGATCAGGTCCAGTCCTTGATCGTATTGCTAAAGGACATCAGCAAGCGTCAGGGCATAAGGCCTCGCGACATTATTGGTCACAGCGATATTGCACCGTTGCGCAAACTCGACCCGGGGCCGCTGTTCCCCTGGAAGCGTCTTGCTGCCGAAGGCCTGGGCATCTGGCCGAACGAACAGTCGGTGGCGCGCCAGCAAATGCAGTTCGCCGAACAATTGCCGAGCATCAGCTGGTTTCAGGCGCAATTGGCCCGCCTGGGTTATACCTCGCCACAAACCGGCGAGCTCGATGTCGCGACACGGCATGTGATAGCGGCATTCCAGATGCATTTCCGCCCGGCGCGCTTCGATGGCACTCCGGATGCGCAAACTGCAGCGCTACTTTTGGTGTTGAATCAGACAAAATAATGACGCCCGCCCGACGGTCAGGGCTTTTTTCCAATCAGCAGCTATAACTCATTGGTAATCCGTCGGATATTACACAATGCCYGCTGCTCGAGAGACCTTCCATAGTTGGTTCCATCGCCCCTGGTTTTTGGGGCTGCTGTCTGCTGTCTTGAGCGCAACGTTATTGATGGCCGGCAGCCTGTTCGTCGCCATACACCAGGTCGAGCAAAACGAAAGCGAAGAAATGAATGCTCAGGGGGAGCGCTTCCTCGCCCGCCTGGAACAGCTCTTCGGGCAACTGCGTGAAAGCCTTGACGATCTTGAAGCGCAACCGTTGCGCGGCTGCGATGCTGAAATGATCGCGACCTTGCAACAGGTTACGTTCAATTATCGCTTCGTCTACGAAGCCGCCTACATGGACTCCTCGCGAATCTGCTCCAATCGCCCTCGCCAGGAAGGGCTGTCGCTGAGTCGATCGCCAGACATAAAAGGCCCGACTTACAGCTATTGGCTCAACACCACCACCGAACCCGATGAAAACCGCGCCGCGCTGATGCTCGGGCGCGGGAATTTCCGGGTCGCGACCTCTCGCGGTCATTTGACCGATATGGTCGACCTGTCACCGGGCAGCAGCCTGCTGGTAGTCCTGGACCATGGCGCGCGGGCGATTCCGGTGCTGGGTGCTTCTCAGATCTGGCCACCAGCCGAGGCCTGGCCACCGAAAAACCGTGATGCGCTGCAGATCACCCAGACACGCCTGATATACCGCATGCCCACCGACAACCCGGAGTATCAATTGGTATTGATCAGCCCGCGTACCGGCATGCACATCCCGGCGGTCTGGTGGTGGCTGCTGCCGGCGAGCCTCGCGTTGGGTATATGCGTTGGGTTCCTGGTGTTTCTGCTGGTGCGCCAGCGGCAGTCGCTGGACGCCGAACTGACCGGCGCGATTCGCCGTGGCGAGTTGCAGGTGCTGTATCAACCGATCTTCGACCTCGATAGCCGCAACTGTGTCGGGGCCGAAGCGCTGCTACGCTGGCGCAGGCCGGACGGTACTCTGACCAGTCCCGACCTGTTCATCCCGATGGCGGAGAACACCGGGCAGATTCGCCAGATGACGGACTTCGTCCTGCAACGCCTGCTTGAGCAACTCGGCCAGTTGCTGCGTGCCAACCCGCAACTGTACATCTCGGTCAATCTCGCGGCGTGTGATGTGATGGTTCCGCGGATTGGTCAGGTGATGGCGCGGCTGCTGACCCTGCACCGTGTCGCTGCGCAGCAAATTGCCTTTGAGGTCACCGAGCGCGGGCTGGTCGATGTGGTGGTGGCCCGGGAAAACCTGCAAGCCTTGCGGGATGTCGGACACCAGGTGTTGATCGATGACTTCGGCACCGGCTATTGCAGCCTCGCCTATTTGCAAACCCTGCCGGTGGATTGCCTGAAAATCGACAAGGCGTTCATCGACGCATTGGGCCATGACGCCGCCAGCAGCGGTGTGGCCCCGCACATCATTCACATGGCCCAGTCGCTGCACCTGAAGGTGATTGCCGAAGGCATCGAACATGAGGCCCAGGCCGAATTCCTCAGCAGTGAAGGCGTGAAGTTCGGCCAGGGGTGGCTGTTCGCCCGCGCGCTGAGCTCCGTGCAGTTCATTGAATTGATAACCCGGGGCCGACGCCTGGCCGGCGCTGGCCGACGTCTGGATGACGAGGCGTGAAGGTGAGCTAAACGGTCAGCGCCATGTAGAACTGAGTACCTTGCCCCGGCCGGGAGTAGACGCCCATGCGCCCGCCATGCAATTGCACGATTTCCTTGCACAAGGCCAGGCCGAGCCCGGCCCCGCCCTTCTTGCGTCCGACCTGTACGAACGGCTCGAAGATCCGCCCCTGTTGACCGTAGGCGATGCCTTCGCCGTTGTCCTCGACACTGATGATGACCCGGTCGCCGTGGCGCCTGGCCTGCAGGCGTATCCGCCCGCCGGAGCCGGTGTGACGCAAGGCGTTGTCGAGCAAGTTGTCGAGTACCCGGTCCAGTTGTGGCTGGTCGGCCTGTAACCGCGGCAAAGGCCCCTGCACTTCCACCAGCAGACTGATTTCTTTCTCCTCGGCCGATGTGGCAAAGCGCGATTGAGCCTGTTCCAGCAATGCCTCGATGGCACACGGCGCCAGGGTGAGTTTCTGCAAACCGTTCTGGTAACGGGAGAAATTCAGCAGGTCATTGATCAACTGCATCAGCCGCTGCATCTCTTCATTCACGGTATCGAGCAGATCGGCTTCCCGGGAATCCGGGGCAAAGTGAGCGCGCTCGCGGAACAATCCGAAAGCCATGTGCATGCCGGTGACCGGTGTGCGCAACTCATGGGAGGCGCGCAATACAAATTCGCTGCGTACCCGTTCGAAGGCACGCTGTTCCGTGACGTCATGCAGCACCATCACGGCACCGAGAATATGTCCCTGGGTATGGCTTACCGGGGTCAGGCTATAGGTCAGTAGTCGTGACTCGCCATCGACTTCGATGCTCAAGTCTTCCGGCGCCCGCTCCAGCGTGCTGCCGCGCAGCACCAGTTGTAGTTGCTCATCGAGTTCGGGGCGCTCCAGCGCCGTGCCCAACCCTAGACCCAGACGATCGGATTCCCAGCCCAACTGACGCTGGGCCACAGGGTTAAGGTGTTCCAGATGACCCTGACGGTCAATCATCAGCAGTCCGTCGTCAATGCTGTCGAGCACGGCCTGCAAACGCTGTTGACCGGCCAGCAGTTCATCGACGTTAGTGGCCTGATGCTCACGCAGCGCTTGGGCCATGATCCCGAAACGCCGGGACAGCTGGTTCAGCTCCACCGCCGAAGAGATCGGCAGGGTGACATCGTAATTGCCCTGGCCGATATTGTCCGCCGCCTTGACCAAAGCCTCGATGGGCTCCCCGAAGCGCCGGGCGATGGCCTGCGCGGTCACGAAGCCGACGATCAGCACCGCCAGCCCCACCAGGCCAAGCAAACCGGCAATCAGCAGCGCCTGCTCCCGGGCCTGACGATCGGTATCGTTGATGTTATCCAGTGCGCGCTTGTGCTCGGCGATCAGGCCATTGCGTAGCGCGTTGAATTTTTCCATCAGGTTGCCGTGGCTGCCGAGCACATTCGACGGGGCCGGGGACGTTTCATAAGCCTGGATAAAGCGCTCATAGTCGGCCTTGGCTTTTCTGAAGCCGTACTCGCCTCCGGACTGCGCTGGCTCCTGGGCGATACCTTCCTCCAGCAGTTCGAAGTAATGCTGTTTCGAGGCGGCGAAAGCGGCGGATTCAGGTTTCTCGCTGAGCATGATGATCAGTTGATCATCCAGGGTCTGACGCAGCTTGAGCCCCAGGTCCAGAGTGACGAAGTTGTTGCGGGTGGGCACTTCCTGGCTGCCGGCCATCTGCATCACGCTGACCAGCCCGAGCAAGAGCCCGAGCAACGCGATGGTCATCAGTGCGGAGATGCTCAGGAACAGCCGGGTCCGCAATTTCATCGCCAGTTTCATCCGCTGCTGCTCACAAGTTGTACTGTTTGCGTTTGCGGTACAGCGTCGAGGCGTCGATGCCCAGGGTTTTCGCCGCTTGATCCAGGGTGTCGGCGGTGGTGAGGATCGCGCTGATGTGGGCCTTTTCCAGCTCCTCCAGGCTCAGTGCCGCACCGATGCGCGGTGMATTGTTGACCGGAGTTTCGGCCATACCCAGATGACTGATCTCGACCCGCTCCTGCGGACAGATGATGCTCGCCCGCTCGATCACGTTGCGTAGCTCACGGATGTTGCCCGGCCAGCGATAGCTCAGCAGCGCTTCCCGGGCTTCGTCGCTGAAGGCGCGCGCGGGACGGGCGTACTCCTTGACGAAGCGCGCCAGGAAACGGTCGGCCAGGTTGAGAATATCTTCGTGGCGTTCGCGTAGCGGTGGCAGGTGCAAGGTAATGACATTCAGGCGATAGAGCAGGTCTTCACGGAAACGACCGTCGCGGGCCATGTCCTCAAGATTGAGGTTGGTGGCCGCAAGGATGCGCACATCGGCACGACGGGTCACCGGATCACCGACGCGCTCATATTCTTTGTCTTGAATAAAACGCAGCAACTTCGGCTGCAATGTCAGGGGAAAGTCGCCGATCTCGTCGAGAAACAGCGTGCCGCCGTCCGCCTGGTTGACTCGCCCCAGGGTACTTTCGCTGGCACCGGTGAAGGCGCCACGGCTGTGGCCGAAAAGTTCGCTTTCCATGAGTTCAGCGTTCAGCGACGGGCAGTTGATCGTGACGCAGGATTTCTTCGCGCGTTTGCTCCAGCCGTGAATGGCTTGGGACAGCTCGCCCTTGCCGGTACCGGATTCACCAAGAATCAGGATATTGGCATCGGTCGTGGCAACCTGGCGGGCGGTTTCGAGTACCACTTTCATGGCCGGGCTGTGGGAGTCCAGGCCATCCTTGGATTTGCGCACTTCACCTTCCAGGGCCTCCAGTCGCGCCGACAGTTGCCGCACTTCCAGTTGCTTGGCGGTGGCCAGCCGCAATTGATCGGGGCTGCACGGTTTGACCAGATAGTCGGCGGCACCGGCCTGAATCGCATCCACTGCGGTGTCGACGGCTGAGTGCGCAGTGACGATCACCACCCGCATCCAGGGCGCCTGAATACGCATCTGGGCCAGCACATCGAGGCCGTTGTCTTCACCCAGACGCAAATCGAGGAAGCACAGGTCGAAGACCTGCCGCTGCAACAAGGCATCTGCCTGCGCGGCGCTGGTAGCGGTGGCCACGCTGTAGCCTTCGTCTTCGAGGCAATAACGGAAAGTACGCAGGATGGCGGACTCATCATCCACCAGCAGAATGCGGCCTTGATGCTCAGTGGCTGATTCCATTTTCCTGCGCTCCTTAATAAATATCTTTATTTAGTCTCAGAGAAATCGGGCAAGTTGCATGATTGATTCTGAGCCATTCCTGTCATGGCAGGGTAGCTTTCATCCCATGTATCGGTTAGCCACCTGATTTTGCGGGTCTTTGAATAGATGTCCGGTTTCCGACAGCGGCCAGCGTAAAATTCTGACATCCGCGCCCTCCTCCCAATTCAAAAAATTTACGCATTCCTTCAAACGAATCATGCAATACGCACGACCGCGCAAGTGGCATCGTGCAGGATGCGTGCGAAGTGATTTCTTTTATGATCATAAGATATTGAAATTAAAAGAAATTAAATCGAGTCAAGGCTGGCATGCGGGCTGCAATTGTCTGGTTAACCAGGGCATTCAAAAACAAACGCCCGCTATCGAATACCGACCCGAGAGGCAGGAGCTCCAAGATGAACCGTCAGCGTGCCGCCCACCTGCACCTCTCGCCTGTGCAAATCGCGCAAGGACTGTTTGCTGTTCTGGCGCTGTTGATCACCCTGATCGGCGGCCAGCAGTTTCAGCGCTGGGAGCAGGGCCAGCAGCCTGAAACGCCACGTCTGTCGATTCAGCATCCGACCCAAACCCATTTCAGCGCGGTCAGCAGCGGTCAGGCCGATAGCACCCCGATGCGCATGATGGATGTCGACCAGGCCGGGCCTGTGGGTGAGATACGTCATCAGGAGCGTTGGGTGTTCTAGGCAAACTTCCGCGCATCCGATGCGCCGGGAAACGCAGCACCTCTAAACAGAGCGTAAGGAGAATCATCATGTTGAGCTGGGCAATCACATTCCTGATCATCGCCATCATCGCCGCTGTATTGGGCTTCGGTGGTATCGCGGGCACCGCCACGGGTATCGCCAAGATTCTGTTTGTCGTGTTCCTGGTGATGTTCATTGCCTCCTTCTTCTTTGGTCGTCGCGGTCGAGGCTGACATGAGAGGTTTGTTCAAGGCACTGGCAGCCGCCCTGTCGATGGAGCAAACGAAGAAAGATCCGAACGGGTATTGAAGTACGCACATGAGGGAGGCCACAGCGCCTCTTTCCACCTGCGTCGCCTGAGGAAGGCTGGCGCATGACCAAGGGGTCGGGACGTTCTGCCTGTTTCAGGGGTGGAGTGACCTACGGGTACAGCGAGTGCCTGCGCAAGGGCTGGGTCAGGAAAAGCTACTGCGCAAGTTCGCCGGACCGCCATGGTTCGACGGGCTTGCGAAGGGCTTGATCACGCAACACATTGAAATAGAGCGCTCGTCTCGGTTTCCTCACCGTTATCGCGTCCTTGTCCTGGTTACGTCGGAAAATACTTTTCCCGGTGTTTCACCAGCGACCGTATATCGAGAAAAACCACGTTTTTTTTGCCGCGATTTTTCGCTTCGTCCTGCGGGATTTTGCTGAAAAATCAATCCTCGGCCACCGCTCAAAAAACATTCAATCTGCTCTGTGATGACCGGTTCACGGCACTTATACCTGCCGAAATGTCGCATTCGAACCGGTTGGGACGCGTGTTTTACTAAAAAAACCTCATGCCGATTCGGCATAGGGTAGGCGTTTACGGCATTAGACGGCGCTCCCTTGCATCGGAATAGTTGCGCCTTTTTCGCCTGCCGGAGAGCCGTAAACACGCGTTCCGGGGCACCTTATACGGGGGCAGATGCACTAGACTTTTTCGCCATAAGCGTTCCAGTTCGCGCATCTCCCTGAGTCAAACAACAAGTAAGGGTAAAGATATGAAGAAGGCAAAGCTTAGCCTCGCCTGGCAGATCCTCATCGGTCTGGTATTGGGGATTGCAATCGGTGCGCTGCTCAACCATTTCAGTGCCGAAAAAGCCTGGTGGATCAGCAACGTCCTGCAACCGGCAGGCGATATCTTTATCCGTCTGATCAAGATGATCGTAATCCCGATCGTCATCTCCTCCCTGATTGTCGGCATTGCCGGCGTCGGTGACGCCAAGAAGCTGGGGCGTATCGGCTTCAAGACCATCATTTACTTCGAGATCGTCACCACCATCGCCATCGTGGTCGGTCTGCTGCTGGCCAACCTGTTCCATCCGGGGGCCGGCATCGACATGAGCACCCTGGGCACCGTGGACATTTCCAAGTACCAGGCGACGGCGGCCGAGGTTCGGCATGAACACGCGTTCGTCGAAACCATCCTCAACCTGATCCCGTCGAACATCTTTGCGGCCATGGTTCGCGGCGAAATGCTGCCGATCATCTTCTTCTCTGTATTGTTCGGTCTCGGTTTGTCGAGCCTGCAGGCGGACCTGCGCGAACCACTGGTGAAGATGTTCCAGGGCGTATCGGAAAGCATGTTCAAGGTCACTCACATGATCATGAACTACGCCCCGATCGGCGTGTTCGCACTGATCGCGGTAACCGTGGCCAACTTCGGCTTCGCGTCGCTGATACCGCTGGCCAAACTGGTGATCCTGGTTTACGTCGCCATCGCCTTCTTCGCTTTCGTGGTCCTGGGCCTGATCGCTCGCCTGTTCGGCTTCTCGGTGATCAAGCTGATGCGCATCTTCAAGGATGAGCTGGTACTGGCCTACTCCACCGCCAGCTCCGAAACCGTGCTGCCGCGCGTGATCGAGAAGATGGAAGCCTACGGCGCGCCGAAAGCCATTTGCAGCTTCGTGGTGYCGACCGGTTACTCGTTCAACCTCGACGGTTCGACCCTGTACCAAAGCATCGCGGCGATCTTCATTGCCCAGCTGTATGGCATCGACCTGTCGATCAGCCAGCAACTGTTGCTGGTACTGACGCTGATGGTCACCTCCAAAGGCATCGCCGGCGTACCGGGCGTGTCCTTCGTGGTGCTGCTGGCTACCCTGGGCAGCGTCGGTATTCCTCTGGAAGGCCTGGCGTTCATCGCCGGTGTCGACCGCGTCATGGACATGGCCCGTACCGCACTGAACGTGATCGGCAACGCCCTGGCTGTTCTGGTTATCGCTCGTTGGGAAGGGATGTACGACGACGCCAAGGGCCAGCGCTACTGGAACTCCCTGCCGCACTGGCGCAGCAAGGAAAAACTGCCGGCAGGTGAAATTTCCAGCAACTGACACAAATCTCCTGTAGGAGCTGGCTTGCCAGCGAAGACGGCTTCGAGCCTTGCATCGCCAGCTATGGCGCCTTCGCCGGCAAGCCGGCTCCTACATTGGTTATGTGGTGCGTATGTACAAACCCCGGAGAAATCCGGGGTTTGTCGTTTCTGGCCACCCCGCTATCATTCGCGGATCTTTTGGGGGATTTGACTGATGCTCAATGGCCTTTGGCTTGGCTTCTTCATCGTGGCAGCCGTATCGGCGCTGGCGCAGTGGCTGATCGGCGGTAATGCCGGGATTTTCGCGGCAATGGTGGAAAGCATTTTTGCCATGGCCAAGCTGTCGGTCGAAGTCATGGTGCTGCTGTTTGGCACCCTCACCCTCTGGCTGGGTTTTCTACGCATTGCCGAGAAAGCCGGGATCGTCGAATGGTTGGCCAAGGCTCTGGGGCCACTGTTTTTGCGCCTGATGCCTGAAGTCCCGCCTGGTCATCCGGCCATCGGCCTGATCACCCTGAACTTCGCCGCCAATGGCCTGGGCCTGGACAACGCCGCCACACCGATCGGCCTCAAGGCCATGAAGGCGCTGCAAGAACTCAATCCCAGCGCCACTGTCGCCAGCAACGCCCAGATCCTGTTCCTGGTGCTCAACGCCTCCTCGCTGACCCTGCTACCGGTGACGATCTTCATGTATCGCGCCCAGCAAGGCGCGCCTGACCCGACGCTGGTGTTTCTGCCGATCCTGCTGGCGACCAGTTGCTCGACCATTGTCGGCTTCCTGTCGGTGGCGTTCATGCAGCGCCTGCGCATCTGGGACCCGGTGGTGCTGGCCTACCTGATCCCCGGCGCCCTCGCCCTCGGTGGTTTCATGGCGTTGCTGGCGACCCTTTCAGCGACCGCACTGGCCGGCCTGTCGTCGATCCTCGGCAACGTGACGCTGTTTGGCCTGATCATGCTGTTTTTACTGATCGGCTCGCTGCGCAAAGTGAAGGTCTACGAGGCCTTCGTTGAAGGAGCCAAAGAGGGTTTCGACGTCGCCAAGAACTTGCTGCCCTATCTGGTGGCGATGCTCTGCGCAGTGGGCGTACTGCGTGCGTCCGGGGCGCTGGACTTCGGTCTGGATGGCATTCGCCATCTGGTGGAATGGGCCGGTTGGGACACACGATTCGTCGATGCGCTGCCGACGGCGATGGTCAAACCCTTCTCGGGTAGCGCCGCCCGGGCGATGCTGATCGAAACCATGAAGACCTCGGGCGTCGACAGCTTCCCGGCGCTGGTGGCGGCGACGGTCCAGGGCAGCACCGAAACGACGTTCTATGTGCTGGCGGTGTACTTCGGCGCCGTGGGCATCCAGCGCGCACGACATGCAGTCGGTTGTGCATTGCTGGCGGAGCTTGCCGGGGTGCTGGGCGCGATCGGGGTTTGCTACTGGTTCTTTGGTTGATCGGCCTCGCCAGCCAATGCTTTCAGCGCGGCCTTACGCTCGTCCGCCGGCAAGGCGCCGAGCTTTTCCACGGCAGCGTAAAACTTGAGCCAGTCGCCATCCTCCTGATGGAACAGCGTGGCAAATGCCGGAATCCATTGGTCGTACAAACCAAATGGCAATAGCCGGGCATTATTCATGGGGGCATAGATCCAGGTATCGTAGCGTTTGTCTGCGGCCCACTGATTGTCGCGCAATTGCCGGTATTCGCTGCGCAAGCGCTCGAACTCGGCAGCCTTTTGCTGGCGCATTTGTTCGGTTGGCAACGGCAAGGTGTAGAGTTTTTCCAGTCGGGTGCGGGTCTTGAGCACCAACGCAGTGAACTGGTTGCGCTGACGCGCCTGCGCATTGTTATCCGGTGGCAGGAGGCGGTAGGCGCGCCATTGGCGAGTACCTTCCTGCTCGACGAAGGTGGCGAAGGATTCGTTGAACTCCGTGTCGTCCTTCACATAGAAACGCTGATGGGCCAGCTCGTGAAAGATCAGCGTGGCCAGTCGCTCATCCCCCCAGCCCATCATCGAACTGATGATCGGGTCGTTGAACCAGCCGAGTGTCGAATAGGCTTCGACACCACCAATCGACACGTCCATGCCCTGCAAGCGTTGCAAAGCTGCTTCGCCGCGGGCTGCACTCTGGCTGTAGTAACCGCGATAAGCCACGCAACCGGCGATGGGGAAGCAGTGGTTTACCGGTTTTAGGGAAAATTCCGGCGTGGCGAAGACATTCCAGACGACGAAGGGACGCCCAATGTCCGCGTACAAGCGGTAACTCGGGTTATCCGGCAGGTGCAATTGCTGGCTGGCGAACGTTCGGGCCTTTTGCGATTGCTCCAGGTGTGTACGCAGCTTTTGATCGCGCGCCGGGTCGGCAATCACACTGGAAACCGGCTCCCTGGCCCGCAGCAACTGCAGTTGGCCGCTGGCCAGTTGGCTGTAATAGCTGGCGCTGGTGCAACCGTTGAGCAACAAAAACAACACACCCGGAAACAAAACGCGAAAAACGCGATCAAGTAACCCAAGGCTAGGAAGCGGCCTGATCACAATAATTCTTCCTTGGAGAGTCTTTCCACAAGACTATCCCGCCTGACTGGAGCTCCGCTATGCGCATGTTGATGCTGACAGGAGGCCTGCTGATGCTGGCCGGCTGTGCTTTTTTCGGACTACCCCGCCCTGATCCTGCGCAAGCCTGGATCGACCTGGAGTCGAAGCAAGAAGATACGAAGCTGCAAGCGCTGGAGGTCGATGACAAGGCCACCGACGATAAACGCTATTTCCAGGTCCAGCCCGGTAGCCATGAGTTGACGGTCCGCTACCAATTCTCGGTCCAGCCTACCAACATCGGCCCTGATGCCGAACCGTTGTGGCGCGATTGCCAGTTGAACGTGAAATTCAACGACTTCAACGCGGGCGAGCGTTATCGGCTACAGACGGGGAACATCGGCTTTCGGCCTTGGGCGAAACTCTACGATCAACAGCGAAAAGTGATTGGCCAAGGCACGCCTGCGGGCTGCCAACACTCCTGATCGGCGTTATGCTGAATGCATAACCCCTTGGGACATTCATCATGTACAGGTTGATGCTGTTGCTGGTTGCCAGCATTGTCGCTGGCTGTCAGAGCCCGATGCCGACGGCTAATCCAAAGATGGCCTGGGTCGACTTTTCCACGCCCTTCCCTAACGATAAATTGCTGATGGCCGAGCGTCTGGATAAACAGCGCTTGGCCGACGGGCGTTATTTTGAGGTTATGCCCGGCAGCCATGAACTGATCGTCCGCTTCGACTTCGAAGTACCTGGTGGCGGGGGCTTGAACATGATGGGCGGCCCTTCTGAACGCATATGTTACTTGACCATCAACTTCGATCATTTCGAAGCCGGCCAACGTTATGTGCTTGAAGGCCGCTCGATTGCCTTCATCCCTGAAGCCAGGCTATACAACGCCAAGCGGGAGATCGTTGCAGAAGATCGAGAGTCTTACTGCCTGATGTGAGTGGTCAGCGGTTGTTCTTCTGGTAGATGATTTTCTTGGTACCGTTTTCGCACGAGCCAACGACCATGTTCTGGTCGTGGACCTCGTCGTTGGTGACGATTTCAAGCGTGTAGGCGGTGACGCCACTGGCCTGGATCTTGGCTTCGATCTCGGCCTTGAGTTCTTCGCAGGGTTTCGGCGCTGCGAGGGCCGAAGCGGCCAGTGCGCAACAGATAACCGCCAAGGCAAAACGTTTCATGGTTTGAAGCTCCTTTGAGGCAGCACGCACAGTCGTGGGTTTTCGCTGCTGTCGTTTATTCGACCACAGTTTTAGCGGGCAAATCTGTCGCGACGCAAAAAAGATCGCAGACGCGAGCACTTTTTGCCGAATGATCCCGGCAGGTTGCTCAAGGCAGCGATCTCTTGTTCTCAACGAAAATCTAGCCGACCAATGTTGCCTCCAATCTGATCTTCGCATTCCGCACGTTGGACACCGGGCAGACCTGTCCGATCAATCCGCTTTTTTCGATGGATTTTTTACCGGGCTATTGAAACTCGGGTATATGCCCACATTGCATGAACACGCTTTTGGATTCGGCAGGTTTGCGTTCGCAAGAACAAACCTGCACCCTCATTTGGAGAAGCAGGTTTATGAAACGACTGTCCGATATCAAGTTCTCGACCCTCGATCTGGTGCCGGTGCGCGAGAACGGCAGCGCGGCCCAGTCGCTGCGCAATTCGCTGGACCTGGCGCAGCACGTCGAGAAATTCGGTTACAACCGCTTCTGGGTGGCTGAGCACCACAATATGGACGGCATTGCCAGTTCCGCGACCTCGGTACTGCTCGGTTATCTGGCCGGTGGCACGTCGACCATTCGAGTCGGTTCGGGTGGGGTGATGTTGCCCAACCACGCACCGTTGGTGATTGCCGAGCAGTTCGGCACCCTGGAAAGTCTTTATCCGGGCCGCATTGACCTGGGCCTGGGGCGCGCGCCCGGTTCCGACCAGATGACCGCACGTGCGCTGCGCCGTGAACGCTCTGGCAGCGCCGACGATTTCCCGGAAGATGTGGCGGAGCTGGTGCGCTATCTCGGGCCGCGTACTCCGGACCAACGCATCATCGCCATGCCGGGCACCGGGACCAATGTGCCAGTCTGGTTGTTGGGGTCGAGCCTGTTCAGTGCACAACTGGCCGGTGAGCGTGGTTTGCCCTACGCCTTCGCATCGCATTTCGCACCGCGCTACATGCATGAAGCGATTCGGGTCTACCGCAATCACTTCAAGCCGTCAGCCGTTTTGGACAAACCTTACGTGATGCTCGGCGTGCCTTTAGTGGCAGCCGATACCGACGAGCAGGCCGATTACCTGGCGACTTCGGTGTTCCAGCGGATTCTCGCCCTGATGCGTGGCCAAAGCCTGGTACAGCGTCCGCCGGTGAAGACCATGGACGGCCTGTGGCTGCCCCATGAGAAAGAGGCCGTGCACGATTTCCTTGGCCTGGCCATGATCGGCAGCCCCCAGAAAATCCGCGCCAAACTCGAGGTCCTGATCGAACAGACCCAGGCTGACGAGTTGATTTTCACCTGTGACCTGTACGAACATTCGGATCGCGTGCATTCCTACGAGTTGCTGGCGCAGGTCATGCGAGGCTGATACTCAATCGACAGGCATAAAAAAGCCGGCGCCAGGGCGTCGGCTTTTTCATTCAGGCGGGAATCGACCTACTTTTTATAGACGATCACTTTGGCGCCTTCTTCGCATTTGCCAACTACTTTCCCGCCGGCAGCGGCACCTTTATCGACAATCTCCAGCGAATATCCGGAAACGCCCTTGGCATCAAGTTTCGCGGCGATTTCGGCTTTCAGCTCTTCGCATGGCTTGCCGCCCGCCAATGCGGTCCCTGCAAGGCTCAACAAGCCTACCGCCAACATAAACTTCTTCATCAGTTGCATTCCCTGGTCGGATCATAGGGGTAACCAGCCGTCAGCCGGACGCGCTCATGGAGCGCTTTGCCATTCCCTATGGCATTCGGCTGGCGTGCAAGTTCAGAAGACTAGCCCAAAGTCAGCTGCTGGCAATCCGGAACCCGACTTTCAAGGTCACCTGAAAGTGCGCAGCCTTACCGTCCCTGATGTGCCCACGGGTCTCGGTCACTTCAAACCATTCCATGTACTTGATGCTCTTGCTGGCTTCGGTCAGGGCGTTGTTGATCGCATCTTCGATACTGCTGGTGGACGAGCCAACCAGCTCGACTTTCTTGTAGGTGTGATGGTCAGACATGGCGTTCTCCTCGGCGTGTGAATTACAGCCTAGCAGTGATTTTTCCTATTTTTTCTGTTGGTCGCTCTGTGGATGAAGTTCAGGTTTTCTGCACTTTCTCGAACCCCTGAAGTCCCAACCAACACATGCCACTCATCACCAATGCAGGAGAGCCACCATGGCCAACACCTCGTTACGCAAAGCCTCATTGCAAAGCATGGAAGCCGAGATCGAGAGTCTGCTCAAGTCTTTGGAAAGCCTGAAGGGCGACGCCTCGGACGAGTCGCGTAAAACCCTCAATACCCTGAAAAGCAACGCCGAAAATGCCTTGAAGCACTCGCGCCATCTGCTTGCCGATGCTTATGAGGAGGTCAAGGTCAAAACCCGCGAAACCGGGATTGCCACCCGGGACTACGCCCAGGAACACCCCTGGACGACAGCCGGTGTCGCCGTCGGCGCATTGGGCCTGCTGGCCGCTTATCTGTTGTGCAAGCGTGATTAATCCGCTCGACGCAGCTCGTTCTTGAGCCACTGCGCCAGTTGCCGGGCGCGCCCGTCCGCGGCGCGCTTGGGTAGCCACAACGCCAGTTGCGCCGGGGTTTCACTGAAGCCCCAAGGTGCAACCAGGCGGCCGGCCTTCAAGTCCTCCGTCACCAAAGGTTCGGGGGCAATCGCCACGCCCAGACCCGCGACGGCGGCTTCCAGCAAGTAATACAAATGTTCAAATCCCTGGCCGTACTTCAGCGCCCTGGCGTCGAGGCCCCGTGGTTGCGCCCAGTTCGGCCAGGCTTGCGGGCGTGAAGTGGTGTGCAGCAAGGGTTCGTTCAGCAGTGCGGTTTCCGGCGCTTGCTTGAGCCGTTCATAGCCGACGAACCGAGGGCTCATCACCGGACCGATACGTTCGCTGGCCAGCTCAAAAACCTGCATGTCCGCCGGCCAGGGTGGCTCGGCAAATACCAGCAAAGCATCCAGCCCCGGTCTTCGCGGATCCAGATCGCCTTCTCCGGCCGACAGGTGCAGGCGCAAGTCCGGCAGGTCGGCATTGAGCCGCCCCAGTCGCGGGATAAACCAGCGCGCCAGCAGGCTTCCCGAGCAACCGAGCACGAATGGCGCATCGGCTGTGCTTTGTGTGAGTTCGGCGCAAACGC
>NZ_JBFUIC010000059.1:0-37294 GCF_056402075.1 Pseudomonas sp. P4_C3 | reverse complement strand
GACACGCTCGGTGTGTGAGCATCAATCCATTGCGCAGCCGCCATCTTCGAACCCTCTGCCTGAGGGGTTCAATCTGATGGAAAAACCTGAGCACATCTACTGTCAGATCTGACAGTTCAAACGGCCTCAGCCACCGAGAGCCCGAGAAACCGGCACAACTCCCCGCGCTTGGCCAACGCATCCCGCCGCCCTAGCTCGATCAACTCGCTGCAATACCCCGCCTCGAACAACAGATAGCTCAGCACCCCGGCCCCGCTGGTCTTGGTCGCGCCCGGCCCGCGCAGAAACAGGCGCAGTGCCGCCGGCAATTCCTGACGATGTCGCGCGGCAATTTCATCGATCGGCTGGCTCGGTGAAATCACCAATACGTCCACCGGCGCCACGCCCAATGCGCGGGTCGGCGTGCCGTCGGGCATCAGGTGACTGAACTGGTTCAGGCGCTGCAACAGCTCGATGTCACTTTCCAGGCTGTCAATGAACGTACTGTTGAGCATGTGCCCGCCAATCTGCGCCAGGGTCGGCTGCTGACCGGTGTAGCTGCGCACCAAGGGTTGTTGCGGGTCGACGCCGCGGGGGTTGCCGCTGACGCCCACCACCAGCACCCGACTGGCGCCCAGATGCAGCGCCGGACTGATCGGCGCCGACTGCCGCACCGCGCCATCACCGAAATATTCTTCGCCGATTTTCACCGGGGCGAACAGCAGTGGAATGGCCGAACTGGCGAGCAGATGTTCAACCGACAGTTGGGTGGGAACGCCGACGCGTCGATGGCGCAACCAGGCATCGATCTTGCCTCCGCCCTGATAGAAGGTGACGGCCTGGCCGGACTCATAGCCGAAAGCCGTGACTGCCACTGCATGCAATTGTTGCTGTGCGATCGCTTCGGCGATGCCGCCCATATGCAGCTTGTCGCTGAGCAAGTCCCGCAGCGGAGAACTATTGAGCAGCGCCACCGGCATGTGCCTGCCGATGCCGAGCAAACTGTGGCTGACAAAGCGGCTGGCCTGGCGGATCACCCCGGGCCAGTCGCTGCGCAACACCAGGTGACTGCGAAAGCCCTGCCAGAAAGCTGTCAGGCGTTCGATGGCGTTACGAAAATCCATCGCCCCGCTGGCGAGGCTGACGGCGTTGATCGCGCCCGCCGAGGTGCCGACGATCACCGGAAACGGATTGCGTGCCCCCGGCGGCAGCAATTCGGCAATCGCCGCCAGCACCCCGACCTGATAGGCCGCCCGAGCCCCGCCACCGGAAAGAATCAACCCTGTAACCGGCTCAACTGGACTCATCGCAACACTCCATGGTGCTTGGGAAAACGGTTACTCAACCGCGCTTGGCGTACAACTTCGGCTCGCCCGGTGGACGACTCTTGAAGCGGCGATGAGCCCACAGGTATTGCTCGGGATGCTCGCGCAAAACGCTTTCGATCCATTGATTGATGCGAATGCAGTCTTCTTCTTCGGTTTCGCCGGGGAAGCCTTCGAGCGGCGCATGAATCACCAGGCGATATCCGCTGCCGTCCGCCAGACGCTCCTGGGTGAACGGCACCACCAGCGCCTTGCCCAGCCGCGCAAACTTGCTCGTGGCGGTGACGGTCGCAGCCTGAATGCCGAACAACGGCACGAAGAGGCTTTGCTTGGCGCCATAGTCCTGATCCGGTGCGTACCAGATCGCGCGGCCCGAGCGCAGCAATTTGAGCATGCCGCGCACGTCTTCGCGCTCCACCGCCAGCGAGTCGAGATTGTGCCGCTCGCGGCCCTGGCGCTGGATGTAGTCGAACAGCGGATTCTTGTGCTCGCGGTACATGCCGTCGATGGTGTGCTGTTGGCCAAGCAGCGCGGCACCGATTTCCAGCGTCGTGAAGTGCAGCGCCATCAGGATCACGCCCTTGCCTTCGCGCTGAGCCTTTTGCAAATGCTCCAGCCCTTCGACATGAGCCAGGTTCGCCAGGCGCTTGCGCGACCACCACCAGCTCATCGCCATCTCAAAAAAAGCGATGCCGGTGGAAGCGAAGTTCTCCTTGAGCAGGTGTTTGCGTTCGGCGGCGGTCTTTTCAGGAAAACACAGTTCCAGATTGCGCTTGGCAATGCGCCGTCTGTCGCCGGCCACCCGATACATCAAAGATCCCAGTACACGACCGATCCACAACAGTGCCGGATACGGCAACTGGACGATCAGCCACAACAGCCCCAAGCCACACCACAGTGGCCAGAAACGTGGAGATAGAAATGCTTTTCGAAAACGCGGGCGGTCCATTAATGCTTCCGGAATGACAATGGCCGCGCATTCTACATCGTTCGACCCGGCTTGCGGCCTGCGGGCGTTCTCGTTATAAGTCTCGGCACTTTTAGTGACAAGTCGTTGTATGCCGACCATGAGCCAAACCGAACCGCTAGACCAAGATCCCGTGTTCCAGTTGAAGGGCAGCATGCTGGCCATTACGGTGCTGGAACTGGCCCGTAACGACCTCGAAAGCCTTGATCGGCAACTGGCCGCCAAGGTCGCCCAGGCGCCCAACTTCTTCAGCAACGCGCCGCTGGTACTGGCCCTGGACAAACTCCCGGCCAACGAAGGCGCGGTCGATCTGCCCGGCCTGATGCGCGTGTGCCGCCAGCATGGCCTGCGCACCCTGGCGATCCGTGCCAGCCGCATCGAAGACATCGCCGCCGCCATCGCGGTCGACCTGCCGGTGCTGCCACCGTCCGGTGCCCGCGAGCGTCCACTGGACCTGACCGAAGGCGAACCGAAGAAAAAACCGGAAAAACCGCCCGAGCCGACCATCAAACCGACGAAAATCATCACTTCGCCAGTACGCGGCGGCCAGCAGATTTATGCCCAGGGCTGCGATCTGGTGGTGATCTCCTCGGTCAGCCCGGGGGCGGAACTTCTCGCCGATGGCAACATCCATGTATACGGCCCGATGCGGGGTCGCGTGTTGGCCGGCGTCAAGGGCGACACCAAGGCGCGGATTTTCTGTCAGCAAATGAGTGCTGAACTGATTTCCATCGCCGGGCATTACAAGGTTTCCGAAGATCTACGCCGCGACCCGCTATGGGGTTCGGGAGTGCAGGTCAGCCTGTCCGGCGACGTGTTGAACATCATTCGGCTTTAACGGATACTGCCGCATTTTCCAAGCATCTCTAAAACGTAGCGAAAACGGCTCAAACGAAGTAGGAAAAAGGCCGAAAGCAGTGTTTACCGGGGGTAAACGCCGCTCAAAACCGGATTCCAGCCAAGGCTGTCCGACTGCAGTAGTTTTTCAGGAGATGTTTTTCAAGGGCTGAAAAGTCCTCTTTCCTTAGGGGTGAAACACCTTGGCCAAGATTCTCGTGGTTACATCCGGCAAGGGTGGTGTGGGTAAGACCACCACCAGCGCCGCTATCGGTACCGGCCTCGCTCTGCGCGGCCACAAAACAGTGATCGTCGACTTCGACGTGGGCTTGCGTAACCTCGACCTGATCATGGGTTGCGAGCGCCGCGTGGTGTATGACTTCGTCAACGTGGTCAACGGCGAAGCCAACCTGCAACAGGCCCTGATCAAAGACAAGCGCCTGGAAAACCTCTACGTGCTGGCCGCCAGCCAGACCCGCGACAAAGACGCGCTGACCGTCGAAGGCGTGGAAAAAGTCCTGATGGCCCTGAAGGAAGACTTCGAATTCGTGGTCTGCGACTCTCCGGCAGGTATCGAGAAAGGCGCCCACCTGGCTATGTACTTCGCGGATGAAGCGATTGTCGTGACCAACCCGGAAGTGTCCTCGGTACGTGACTCGGACCGCATGCTGGGCTTGCTGGCCAGCAAGTCCCGTCGTGCCGAACGTGGCGAAGAGCAGATCAAGGAACACCTGCTGATTACCCGCTACCACCCGGAGCGAGTCGAAAAAGGCGAAATGCTCAGCGTCGAAGACGTCAAGGAAATCCTCTCGATCAAACTGCTCGGTGTGATCCCGGAATCCCAAGCGGTGCTCAAGGCTTCCAACCAGGGTGTGCCAGTGATTCTTGATGATCAGAGCGACGCAGGTCAGGCCTATAGCGACACGGTTGATCGCCTCTTGGGCAAAGAAAAGGAACATCGTTTTCTCGATGTAACGAAGAAGGGATTCTTCGAGCGCCTGTTTGGAGGTAGGTAATGAACCTTTTTGACTTCTTTCGTGCCAACAAAAAGCAAAGCACCGCGTCGGTAGCGAAAGAGCGTCTACAGATCATCGTGGCGCACGAACGCGGCCAACGCAGTACCCCGGACTACCTGCCGGCCTTGCAGAAGGAACTGGTCGAGGTGATCCGCAAGTACGTCAATATCGGGTCCGATGACGTGCATGTCGCACTGGAAAGCCAGGGCAGCTGCTCGATTCTGGAACTCAATATCACCCTGCCAGATCGCTGAGTCGATTCGCCAGGAGCCACGGCGGCTCGGGTTTCCAACCTTGGCGTAGGAGCTGCCGCAGGCTGCGATCTTTTGATCTTGTTCTTAAAAACAAAGTCAAAAGATCGCAGCCTGCGGCAKCTCCTACACGGGGATCAGGGAAGCCCGAGCCGCCGTTGGCGTTTGTTACGAGGCTGTTTTAATGCCGTTGTCCAACATCCACATCATCCATCAGGATGCCGCCGTACTGGTGGTGAACAAACCGACCCTGTTGCTCTCCGTCCCCGGCCGGGCCGATGACAACAAGGACTGCCTGATTACCCGCCTGCAGGAAAATGGCTACCCGGAAGCGCGAATCGTCCACCGGCTGGACTGGGAGACTTCCGGCATCATCCTGCTGGCCCGTGACCCGGACACCCATCGCGAGCTGTCCCGGCAATTTCACGACCGCGAAACCGAAAAGGCCTACACAGCCCTGTGCTGGGGCCAGCCGGAACTGGACAGCGGCAGCATCGACCTGCCCTTGCGCTACGACCCGCCGACCAAGCCACGGCACGTGGTCGATCACGAATTCGGCAAACATGCGCTGACCTTCTGGCGCGTGCTCGAACGTTGCGGCGACTGGTGCCGCGTTGAGCTGACACCGATCACCGGCCGCTCCCACCAGTTGCGCGTGCATATGCTCTCGATTGGTCATCCGCTGCTGGGTGACGGCCTCTACGCCCATGAACAGGCATTGGCGGCCTGGCCGCGCCTGTGCCTGCACGCGAGCATGCTCAGCTTCACCCACCCGCAGACCGGTGAGCGCCTGCGCTTCGAGTGCCCGGCGCCGTTCTAAGCGAAAGCAAACCCTGTAGGAGCGAGCTAGCTCGCGATGATCCCGAGAGCGCCACGAGGCGCCAGGCTTCCCGCGTTATCGTTGACGACCATCGCGAGCAAGCTCGCTCCTACAGGGGATTGCGCCACTCCACCCGCACTCCACCGCCAATTCAATGGCCAATACGTTAAACTGGCGCCACTGCTGTCTGGAGCTACTTTATGCGCGAAGAGTTGAACCAAGGCCTGATCGATTTCCTCAAGGCCTCCCCTACCCCGTTCCATGCCACCGCCAGCCTTGTTCAGCGCCTGGAAGCGGCGGGCTATCAACGCCTCGACGAGCGCGAGCCGTGGAATACCGAAGCCAACGGTCGCTACTACGTCACCCGCAACGACTCTTCGATTGTCGCGATCAAGATGGGCCGTAACTCACCGCTGCACGGTGGCATTCGACTGGTCGGCGCCCACACCGACAGCCCGTGCCTGCGGGTCAAGCCGCAACCGGAACTGCAACGCCAGGGCTTCTGGCAATTGGGCGTCGAAGTGTATGGCGGCGCGCTGCTGGCGCCGTGGTTCGACCGTGACCTRTCTCTGGCGGGCCGCGTAACCTTCCGTCGTGATGGCAAGGTCGAGAGCCAGTTGATCGACTTCAAGACTCCGGTCGCGATCATTCCGAACCTGGCGATTCACCTCAACCGTGAGGCCAACATGGGCTGGGCCATCAACGCCCAGACCGAATTGCCGCCGATCCTCGCACAATTTGCCGGTGACGAGCGCGTGGACTTCCGCGCGGTGCTCACCGATCAACTCGCCCGCGAACACGGCCTGAACGCTGATGTGGTGCTCGATTACGAGCTGAGTTTCTACGACACCCAAAGCGCTGCGGTCATTGGTTTGCATGGCGACTTCATCGCCGGCGCACGCCTGGACAACCTGCTGTCGTGCTACGCCGGCCTGCAAGCGCTGCTGACAGCCGACACCGACGAAACCTGCGTGATGGTGTGCAACGACCACGAAGAAGTCGGCTCCTGCTCAGCGTGCGGTGCCGACGGCCCGATGCTCGAGCAAACCTTGCGTCGCCTGCTGCCTGAAGGTGATGAATTCGTACGCACTATTCAGAAATCCCTGCTGGTTTCGGCTGACAACGCCCACGGCGTGCACCCGAACTACGCCGACAAACACGATGCCAACCACGGCCCGAAACTCAACGCCGGCCCGGTGATCAAGGTCAACAGCAACCAGCGCTACGCCACCAACAGCGAAACCGCCGGGTTCTTCCGTCACCTGTGCATGGCTGAAGAAGTGCCGGTGCAGAGTTTCGTGGTGCGCAGCGACATGGGCTGTGGCTCGACCATCGGCCCGATCACCGCCAGCCACCTGGGGGTGCGCACCGTGGACATCGGCCTGCCGACGTTCGCCATGCACTCGATCCGCGAATTGTGCGGCAGCCATGACCTGGCGCATCTGGTCAAGGTGCTGAGCGCGTTCTACGCCTGCCGCGAGTTGCCGTAAACCTGAAAAAGCATCGCGAGCAAGCTCGCTCCCACATTGGATTGCATTTCAAATGTGGGAGCGACGGTGCGGCGATCCGACTTGCTCGCGATGACGGCAGCTCAAACACTGCAGATTTCATGATCGCGCTGGTTCATTCCTGATACACATCACGCCTGCCACTTTAAAAACCGCCTAGACTTCAAGTATCTCTTCGACAAGGCTGTCTCCATGATCTCGATGTCTACCTTCCACGCCATGCTGGTCCCGATCCTTGCCGGGATGATCATGCTGGCCGTCGGCTTCAACTTTCGCGACAAAAATGCCGGTGTATTTGTCATGTGGATCGGCATGCTGAGCATCCTCGCGACTGTGGTAATCAAGATCCTCGCCAAACTCAACGAATAATTCATCGCCCTTGGCTCGCATTGATTTTGACGGGCTCGTACACTCGGTCGATCCGCTCCCTGCGAGGTTGACCGCCTAGTGTTCGCTCGTCTTTTTGCCCTCCCGTGTATTGTCCTTGCCTGCCTGATGACGCTGCTGTCAGTGGCGCCTGCCCAGGCGGCCGGCCTGCCAGGCCTGCTCAGCAGCCAGGCCAAGACCCAGCCCGAAGCACAGGAACCGCTGGGGCAATCCCTGGACGAAGTGATCAAGTCTCTGGAGAAYGATCAGCAACGCACCAAGCTGCTGACCGATCTGAAAAAGCTCCGTGACACCACCAAAAAGGCTCAACCAACGACCGAGGAAGGCGTGCTGGGCCTGATTGGCGGAACCCTGTCCAACATCGAGAAGAAATTTTCCGGCGACGACAGTCCGCTCACGCGCTGGTCCAGTGAGTTCGATCAGGCCCGGGAAGAACTGGTGGCACTGGCGTTGCCGGCCAATGAATGGCTGCCCATGCTGTTCGCCTTTGCCATGATCCTGATGGTCTGGAGCCTGCTGGCCGCCGCCCTGATCTGGATCAGCCACCGCGTGCGGATGCGTTTCGGCCTGACCGAAGAACTGCCGCAGCACCCCCGGGCCCTCGACATGTTGCGCTTCGCCTTGCGCAAACTCGGGCCATGGCTGATCGCCCTGGTGATCACGGTCTACATGAGCTACGCCTTGCCCTCGTCCCTGGGCAAAAGCCTGGCGATGGTGCTGGCCTATGCACTGGTGGTCGGCACCTGCTTCTCGGCCATCTGCGTGATTGCCTTTTCCCTGCTCGACGGCCCGCACCGCCACCGCGCCTTGTACATCCTGCGGCACCAGGCGTTTCGGCCGCTGTGGCTGATCGGCAGCTTCGCCGCGTTTGGCGAAGCGCTGAGCGACCCGCAACTGGTCGACAGCCTCGGCAGCCATCTGGCCCATACCGCTGCGACTGTCGCCAATGTCCTGGCAGCGCTGTCCACAGGGCGATTCATCCTGCGCTTCCGCCGACCGATCGCTCACTTGATCCGCAACCAGCCGCTGTCCCGGCGCCTGACTCGCCGCGCCCTCAACGACACCCTGTCGATCCTCGGCACCTTCTGGTACGTGCCGGCGTTGGTGCTGGTGGCCATCTCCCTGTTCGCCACCTTTATTTCCGCTGGCGACACCAGCACCGCCCTTCGCCAGTCGCTGATCTGCACCGTTCTGCTGGTGTTGTGCATGGTCATCAACGGCCTGGTACGCCGCTACGCCCTCAAACCCAAGCATGGCATCCGGCGTTACGCCGTGTATTCGGAACGGCTGAAAAACTTTTTCTACACCATCGTTCATCTGCTGGTGTGGCTGGCCTTCATCGAGCTGGGCCTGCGGGTCTGGGGCATGTCGTTGATCCGCTTCACCGAAGGCGACGGCCACGAAGTCAGCGTCAAACTGTTCAGCCTCGCCGGCACGCTGCTGTTCGCCTGGCTGATCTGGATTCTCAGCGACACCGCCGTGCATCACGCGCTGACCCGCTCGCGCAAAGGCCTGGCCAATGCCCGCGCACAGACGATGATGCCGCTGATCCGCAACGTGCTGTTCGTGGCGATTTTCATCATCGCGCTGATCGTTGCCCTGGCGAACATGGGCATGAACGTCACGCCACTGCTGGCCGGTGCCGGTGTGATCGGTCTGGCCATCGGTTTTGGTGCACAGTCGCTGGTAGCCGACCTGATTACCGGGTTGTTCATCATCATCGAAGACTCCCTGGCCATCGACGACTACGTGGATGTCGGCGGCCACCTCGGCACGGTCGAAGGCCTGACCATCCGCACCGTGCGCCTGCGGGACATCGACGGCATCGTCCACACCATTCCATTCAGCGAAATCAAAAGCATCAAGAACTACTCCCGGGAGTTCGGCTACGCGATCTTCCGGGTCGCGGTGCCGGCCAGCATGGACATCGACAACGCAATCAAACTGATGCGCGAAGTTGGTCAGAAAATGCGCACCGATCCGTTGCAGCGGCGCAATATCTGGTCGCCACTGGAGTTTCAGGGGGTGGAAAGTTTTGAGTCGGGCAATGCGATCCTTCGCGCCCGCTTCAAGACCGCGCCAATCAAGCAGTGGGAAGTGTCGCGAGCGTTCAATCTGTCACTCAAGCGGCACATGGATGAAGCCGGACTGGATCTGGCGACACCGCGGATGAGTATTCAGGTGATGACCGCTGGTGGCTCCCCGGAACAACCCCTGTAGGAGCTGCCGCAGGCTGCGATCTTTTAAGAATMAAGATCAAAAGATCGCAGCCTGCGGCAGCTCCTACAAGGTCAAACCACGTCAACACCGACATGAATCGCATCATGCCGCCAGAACTCCAGGTCGCAGTCGATCAACCGTTCATGCTGGTCATAGTTGACCCGGGCAATCCGCAAGCCCGGGCTGCCTGTTGACACCTTCAACGCCGCCGCCGCATCTACCGACAACGCCGTGGGCACAATCTCGAAGCGCACCCGCCCGTAGTGCAAATCGTAATGCCGCGCATATAACTCGGTGATCGACTGATTCAAATCGAAATCGAGGATCCCGGGAAAGTACTGCGGGTTCAGATAGTGCTCCACATACAGCACCAGTCGCCCGTCGATCCGTCGCGAGCGGCAGATCTGGATAACGCTCGACAGCGCTGGCAATTGCAGCCAGGCACACACCGCTGCCGATGCCGGTTGCAATCGCGCTGAAATCACCTCGGTGGACGGGATCCGCCCCTGGGCGCTGACCATTGCGTGAAAGTGGCTGCGCTGCATGAGGTTGTACGCCAGGCGTGGTGGCGAGACGAACCAGCCGCGACGCTCCTCGCGGTAGATCTGCCCTTGTGACTCCAACTGCAACAACGCTTCACGCAAAGTGATCCGCGTGGTGCCGAACAATTCACTGAGTTTGCGCTCGGCCGGCAATTTGCTGCCGGGGGTCAACAGTCCATGGTCGATCTGCTCCTGAAGCACCTGGCCGATGGCTGTTACCGCTTTTGTTGCCTCTTCACGCATCAACGTTTCCTTTCTGGACTAGACCAGCACCAATTCAGGGCAGAACCGCAGCGCAAACCGGCTCATTCAATAGTCTGCAAGCGTAGGCAGTGCAGATGACCGAGGTGTGACAAAGGCGCCCAACGGTCGCCACTCCCGGTTTTCAATAACTTGCAATTCATCGGCCATGTCCCTTGCCTGCCTGGGCTTTGACCATGGTCTACGCTTAGCAGGCCACCCGCGATACCGCCGAACAAAAAGTCATCCCGGGCGACGAACGACATCAAAGTGTCATCCAGCCCCCTTAAATTGGCTCAGGTATTGCTGACCTAGACCAACACAACCGCAATCGCAGCGTTGAACACGCCCCAAGGAGCTTTGGAATGAAACAGTTTTTCCTGGCATCACTGTTAGGCTCGACCATTGCAATGTGCACCGCCGCCATGGCGGCCGACACCGATCTGAAAACCCTGGAAGCCGCTGCGAAAGCGGAAGGCGCCGTCAACAGCGTCGGCATGCCCAATGACTGGGCCAACTGGGCCGGCACCTGGAAAGACCTGAGCGACAAATACGGCCTCAAGCACATCGACACCGACATGAGCTCGGCCCAGGAGATCGCCAAGTTCGCCGCGGAAAAAGACAACGCCAGCGCCGACATCGGCGACGTCGGTGCAGCGTTCGGCCCGATCGCGGTCAAGCAAGGCGTGGTCCAGCCTTACAAGCCTTCCACCTGGGATCAGGTGCCAGCCTGGGCCAAGGACAAGGACGGCAATTGGGCACTGGCCTACACCGGCACCATCGCTTTCATCGTCAACAAGAAGTTGYTGCACGGCTCCGAAGCCCCAACCAAGTGGGCTGACCTCAAGGGCGGTAAATACAAGGTCTCCATCGGTGACGTGAGCACCGCAGCCCAGGCCGCCAACGGCGTACTGGCAGCGGCACTGGCCAATGGTGGCGACGAGAAAAACCTCAAGCCTGCCCTGGACCTGTTCGCCGACATTGCCAAGCAAGGTCGCCTGTCGATGTCCAACCCGACCATCGCCACCATGGAAAAGGGCGAGATCGAAGTCGGCGTGGTCTGGGATTTCAACGGCCTGAGCTACAAGGCCAAGATGGCCAACCCGGATGATTACGTGGTGCTGATCCCGTCCGACGGTTCGGTGATTTCCGGCTACACCACCATCATCAACAAGTACGCGAAAAACCCGAACGCCGCCAAGCTGACCCGCGAATACATCTTCAGCGACGCCGGCCAGATCAACCTGGCCAAGGGCAACGCCCGTCCGATCCGTGCCGAGCACCTATTTTTATTTGGTTTTACAAGATMAAAAGATCGCAGCCTGCGGCAGCTCCTACGCCATCCGGTTTTGATTGCGGAGTCCCATCCCCTATGAAGCACAACGTCATCCTTGTCGTGCTCGACGGCCTCAACCATGAGGTCGCCCGCCACGCCATGGGGCACCTGCAGGCTTACGTCGGCGCCGGACGCGCCGCACTCTACAAACTGGAGTGCGAGTTGCCGGCCCTGTCCCGCCCGCTGTACGAATGCATCCTGACCGGCGTTGCGCCCATCGACAGCGGGATTGTCCACAACGACGTCTCGCGCCTGTCCAACCAGCGCAGCATCTATCACTACGCCACTGACGCAGGTCTTGTAACCGCGGCGGCGGCCTACCACTGGGTCAGCGAGCTGTACAACCGTTCGCCCTTCGTGGCGGCCCGGGATCGCCACACCGATGATCCGCAACTGCCGATCCAGCATGGGCATTTCTACTGGAACGATCACTACCCGGACTCGCACCTGTTCGCCGACGCTGAAAGCCTGCGCCTGCGCCATGCGCCGAACTTCCTGTTGATCCACCCGATGAACATCGACGACGCCGGGCACAAGCATGGCCTCGACACCCCGCAGTACCGCAACAGCGCCCGCTCGGCGGACATCATCCTGGCCGACTACCTGCAAGGCTGGCTCGATGCCGGCTATCAGGTGCTGGTCACCGCCGACCATGGCATGAACAACGACCGCTCCCACAACGGCCTGCTGCCGGAAGAACGTGAAGTGCCGCTGTTCGTTCTCGGTGACGCGTTCAGCTTCGACGCCGACGCCGCGCCGAAACAGACCGAGATCTGCGGCACCGTCTGCGAATTGCTGGGCGTGCCCCACGACAAACCGGTTTGCCGGGAGCTGTTGAAGTGAATGCCATGACCCGCAGTAAATGGCTCGCTGCCCTGTGCCTGCTCCCGTTCACGCTGTTCTTCATCGTATTCGAGATCGCACCGCTGACCTGGGTGATGATCAACAGCCTGCAATCGGAAGAATTCGGCTGGGGCCTGGCCAACTTCAGCAAGATCTTCAGCTCGAAGTTTTACCTGCAGGCCATCCAGTACAGCCTTGAGATCAGCTTCTGGTCCAGCGTGTTCGGGATCATCATTGCGATACTGGGCGCCTACTCCCTGCGCCGGGTCGATTCGAAACTGCGCAACTTCGTCAACGCCTTCGCCAACATGACCAGCAATTTCGCCGGTGTGCCCCTGGCCTTCGCGTTCATCATTTTGCTCGGCTTCAACGGCAGTTTCACCATCATGCTCAAGCAGGCCGGCATCATTCAGGATTTCAACCTGTACTCGAAAACCGGGCTGATCATTCTCTACACCTACTTCCAGATTCCCCTCGGCGTACTGTTGCTGTACCCGGCCTTCGATGCACTGCGCGAAGACTGGCGTGAGTCCGCCGAACTGCTCGGCGCCAGCGGCTGGCAATTCTGGCGACACATCGGTTTACCGGTGTTGACGCCTGCGCTGCTCGGCACTTTCGTGATCCTGCTGGCCAACGCCCTCGGCGCCTACGCCACGGTGTACGCCCTGACCACCGGCAACTTCAACGTGCTGACGATCCGTATTGCGGCGATGGTCTCCGGCGACATTTCCCTGGACCCGAACCTGGCCAGCGCCCTGGCCGTGGTGCTGGTGGCCTTGATGACCCTGGTGACCATCGTGCATCAGCTGCTGTTGAAGAGGAGCTACCATGTCTCGCGCTGAATTGGGGCCCGCCGGTGTCTACCACCGCGTCGTGGTGTACTTGCTGTTTGCCATCCTGCTGTTGCCGCTGGCCGGCACGCTGATCTACTCGATCGCCAGCAGTTGGTCGGCGACCATTCTGCCCAGCGGTTTCACCCTCAAGTGGTACATCCAGCTGTGGAGCGATCCGCGCTTCCTGCAAGCGTTCGGGCAATCATTGCTGGTCTGCGTCGGTTCGTTGATTCTTTCAGTAGTACTGATTCTGCCGCTGCTGTTCGTGGTGCATTACCACTTCCCGAAACTCGACGCGCTGATGAACATCCTGATCCTGCTGCCCTTCGCCGTACCGCCGGTGGTGTCGTCGGTGGGGCTGTTGCAGCTCTATGGTTCCGGACCGTTCGCCATGGTCGGGACGCCGTGGATCCTGATCGGTTGCTACTTCACCGTGGCGCTGCCGTTCATGTACCGGGCGATCACCAACAACCTGCAAGCGATCAACCTGCGCGACCTGATGGACGCCGCCCAGCTGCTCGGCGCCAGCACCTTTCAAGCCGCATTCCTGGTGGTGCTGCCGAACCTGCGCAAGGGCCTGATGGTGGCGTTGCTGCTGTCGTTCTCGTTCCTGTTCGGTGAGTTCGTGTTCGCCAACATCCTTGTCGGCACCCGCTACGAAACCCTGCAGGTCTACCTCAACAACATGCGCAACAGCAGCGGTCATTTCACCAGTGCGCTGGTGATTTCCTACTTCTTCTTTGTGCTGGTTCTGACCTGGATTGCCAATATCTTGAACAGGGACAAAAGCGAATGAGCTATGTCAGCGTCCAACATCTTCAGAAAAGCTTCGCCGGCACCACGGTGTTCAGCGACATCAACTGCGAAGTCCAGAAAGGTGAGTTCGTCACCCTGCTCGGCCCCTCCGGTTGCGGCAAATCCACCCTGCTGCGCTGCATCGCCGGCCTGACCTCGGTGGATGGCGGCAAAATCCTGCTCGATGGCGTCGATATCGTGCCGGTGAGCCCGCAGAAACGCGGGATCGGCATGGTGTTCCAGAGCTATGCGTTGTTCCCCAACATGACCGTGGAGCAAAACGTCGCCTTTGGCCTGCGCATGCAAAAGGTCAATGCCGATGACAGCCGCAAACGCGTCGCGGAAGTGCTCAGACTGGTGGAGCTCAATGACTTTGCCGCGCGTTACCCGCATCAGCTCTCGGGGGGCCAGTGCCAGCGCGTCGCCCTCGCCCGCTCCCTGGTGACCCGGCCACGCCTGTTGCTGCTCGACGAACCGTTGTCAGCCCTGGACGCGCGGATTCGCAAGCACCTGCGCGAACAGATCCGTCAGATCCAGCGCGAGCTGGGCTTGACCACGATTTTCGTCACACACGATCAGGAAGAAGCCCTGACCATGTCTGACCGGATTTTCCTGATGAATCAGGGAAAAATCGTACAAAGCGGCGACGCCGAAACCCTCTACACCGCGCCCGTAGATGTATTCGCGGCAGGCTTCATCGGCAACTACAACCTGCTGGACGCCGACAGTGCCTCCAAACTGCTGCAGCGACCGATCAGCAAGCGCATCGCCATCCGCCCGGAAGCCATCGAACTGAGCCTCAATGGCGAACTGGACGCGCAGGTGCGTAGCCACAGCCTGCTGGGCAACGTGATTCGCTACCGGGTCGAAGCCCGGGGCGTGGAATTGGTGGTGGACGTTCTGAACCGCTCGGCGGCCGACCTGCATCCCGATGGTCAGCGCCTGGCGCTTTCCATCGATCCGACGGCCCTGTGTGAGGTAGCCTGATGACTTTGCTGACGCTGAAGAGAGAACTGCACTGATGGCCCTGGCAATTTTTGATCTGGACGAAACCCTGATCCACGGCGACTGCGCCTCACTGTGGAGCGAGCAAATGGTCCGCCTCGGTTGGGTCGATGGCGAATCGTTCCTGCGTCGCGACAAGGAACTGATGGATGCCTACGGCCGCGGCCACCTGGCGATGGAGGACTACATGGCCTTCAGCCTGGAACCGTTGATCGGTCGCACGCCCGCAGAGGTCGAGCATCTGGTTGGCCCATGGGTGGAAGACTTCATCGAACCGATCATCTTCAGCGACGCCACCAAAACCATCGCGGCGCATCGCAAGGCCGGTGACCGGATTCTGGTGATCTCCGCTTCGGGCACCCACCTGGTCGGCCCCATCGCCGAACGCCTGGGCATCGACGAGATTCTGGGCATCGAACTGGAAGTCGCCCACGGCGCTTACAGCGGCCATACCGTCGGCACCCTGACCTACCGCGAAGGCAAGATCACCCGCTTGCTGGAATGGCTGGATGCAGAGGAGGAAAACCTCGAAGGCGCGAGTTTCTATTCCGACTCACGCAACGATCTGCCGTTGTTACTGAAAGTGGACTTCCCGCATGTGGTGAACCCGGATCCAGTGCTGCGCGAGCAGGCCGAAAAGGCTGGCTGGCCGATACATCTCTGGAAGTAACCCGGATCCCCTGTGGGAGCGAGCTTGCTCGCGATAGCAGTGTGTCAGTCAACGTTAATGTCGACAGACAGGCCGCCATCGCGAGCAAGCTCGCTCCCACATTAGTTTTTTGTGTCGTCAGCTCAGGCTCTCGTCAATCACCAACACCACCTTCCCCGCCACGGTATTGCTCGCCAACTCGGCAAACGCGGCCTCGGCATCCTTGATCGGAAAGGCCTTGGCCAGTTGCGGGCTCAAGCGCCCCTCGGCAAACAACGGCCAAACATGCAGGCGTAGATCACTGAACAGATCGGCCTTGAATTGCTCATCCCGGCTGCGCAGGGTCGAGCCCAGTAACTGCACACGCTTGGCCAGCACCTGGGCCAGATCCAGCTTGGCCTCGCGCCCGCCCATCAGACCGATCAACACCCAACGGCCATCCTGCGCGAGCAACTTGAGGTTCAATGCCGCATAATTGCCGCCCACCGGGTCGAGAATCACGTCGAACGGCCCCAGATCCCGCAGGCTCTCCAGATCACCATCGCGCACCACGCCGCCCTGGGCGCCCAGCGCTTCGCAGTACGCCAGTCGCTCGGCGGAGCCGACGCTGACCCAGCACGGGTTACCGAAGGCCTTGCACAGCTGAATAGCCGCTGAACCAATTCCACTTGCTCCGGCGTGCAGCAGAACTTTCTGACCCGGCTTGAGCGCAGCCAGTTGAAACAAATTCAGCCAGACCGTTGCATAGACTTCGGGCAGTGCTGCCGCTTCGACCAGTGACACTCCGTCGGGAACCGGCAGCACATGCCGCCCGTCGACAACCACTTCTTCGGCCATGCCGCCCCCGGCCAGCAAGGCGCAAACCCGATCACCCATCTGCCAGGAGGACCCGGCGCCCACCTCGCTGATCACGCCCGAGCACTCTAGACCAAGCACCTGGCTGGCCCCTGGCGGCGGCGGATAAAGGCCGGCCTTCTGCAACAAGTCGGCGCGATTGAGACCCGCTGCCGACACTCGAATACGAACTTGTCCTACATCGCACGCAGGACTCGCCTCATCAACCCACACCACTCGACCGTCAACGCCTTGCAATGCTTTCACAGTGCCTCCATAGTGAGTCTGGACTGAGCCCGAAGCTATAGCGTCGGGCTTTTTGCATTATGCGACCGGTTCCCAAAGATCCGGCGACTTCAAAGACGGCCTAATATGCGTTATCAATTGTCCCCGCGTCGAATCAGCATGAAGCATTTGTTCCCCAGCACTGCCCTCGCCTTATTCATCGGTATCGGCTTGCTGCCGATGTCGAGCAATACATTCGCAGCCAATAGCTGGGACAATCTTCAACCCGATCGTGACGAAGTGATCGCCAGCCTGAACGTCGTGGAGTTGCTCAAACGCCACCACTACAGCAAGCCGCCACTCGATGACGCGCGCTCGGTGATCATCTACGACAGCTACCTCAAGCTGCTGGATCCGTCGCGCAGCTACTTCATGGCCAGCGACATTGCCGAATTCGACAAGTGGAAGACGCAGTTCGACGATTTCCTCAAGAGCGGCGACCTGAACGCCGGGTTCACCATCTACAAGCGCTACCTGGACCGCGTAAAGGCGCGTCTGGACTTCGCCCTTGCCGAGCTGGGCAAAGGCGTCGACAAGATGGACTTCACCACCAAGGAAACCTTGCTGATTGACCGCAAGGACGCTCCTTGGCTCAAATCCACCGCAGAACTCGACGACCTGTGGCACAAACGCGTCAAGGACGAAGTGCTGCGGATGAAGATCGCCGGCAAAGAGCCCAAGCAGATCCAGGAAACCCTGACCAAGCGCTACAAGAACCAGTTGGCACGCCTGGACCAGACCCGCGCGGAAGACATCTTCCAGGCGTACATCAACACCTTCGCCATGTCCTACGACCCGCACACCAACTATCTGTCGCCGGATAATGCGGAGAACTTCGACATCAACATGAGCCTGTCCCTCGAGGGCATCGGCGCCGTGTTGCAGAGCGATAACGACCAGGTGAAAGTCGTACGCCTGGTGCCGGCAGGTCCGGCGGACAAGACCAAGCAGGTTGCACCGGCCGACAAGATCATCGGCGTTGCCCAGGGCAACAAGGAAATGGTCGATGTGGTGGGCTGGCGCCTGGACGAAGTGGTCAAGCTGATTCGTGGTCCGAAGGGCACCGTAGTGCGTCTGGAAGTCATCCCGGCCAGCAATGCGCCGAACGACCAGACCACCAAGATCGTGCCGATCACCCGTGAAGCGGTGAAGCTCGAAGATCAGGCCGTGAAGAAATCGGTCTTGAACCTGAAGCAGGACGGCAAGGACTACAAGCTCGGCATTATCGAAATCCCGGCGTTCTATCTGGACTTCAAGGCCTTCCGTGCCGGCGACCCGGATTACAAGAGCACCACCCGCGACGTCAAGAAACTGCTGACCGAGTTGCAGAAAGAGAAAGTCGACGGCGTGGTCATCGACCTGCGTAACAACGGCGGCGGTTCCTTGCAAGAGGCCACCGAGCTGACCAGCCTGTTCATCGACAAAGGCCCGACCGTGCTCGTGCGTAACGCCGATGGCCGCGTCGATGTCCTGGAAGATGAAAACCCGGGCGCATTCTACAAAGGCCCGATGGCGTTGCTGGTCAACCGCTTGTCCGCCTCGGCATCGGAGATTTTTGCCGGCGCCATGCAGGACTACCACCGCGCACTGATCATCGGTGGCCAGACCTTCGGCAAAGGCACCGTGCAGACCATTCAGCCGCTCAACCATGGCGAACTGAAACTGACCCTGGCCAAGTTCTACCGGGTTTCCGGGCAGAGCACCCAGCATCAGGGCGTCTTGCCGGACATCGATTACCCGTCGATCATCGATACCAAGGAAATCGGTGAAAGCGCCCTGCCGGAAGCCATGCCATGGGACACCATCAAGGCCGCCATCAAGCCTGCGCTGGACCCGTTCAAGCCGTACATTTCGCAGCTCAAGTCCGAGCATGACGTGCGTACGGCCAAGGATGCAGAGTTCGTATTCATCCGCGACAAGCTGGCCCTGGCGCAGAAACTGATGCTGGAAAAAACCGTCAGCCTCAATGAAGCCGAGCGTCGTGCGCAGCACGCCGACATCGAAGCCAAACAGCTGACCATGGAAAACATCCGTCGCAAAGCCAAGGGCGAAGAACCACTCAAAGAGCTGAAGAAAGAAGACGAGGACGTTATTGCGGCCGAAGATGATAAAACCAAACCGGAAGACGACGCCTACCTGAGCGAAACCGGGCGGATTCTGCTGGACTACCTGAAACTCAACACGGCAGTGGCCAAGCACTGAGTTTCTACACACAACTGATGGCAATTTAATACTGACGCTCCCCGGAGCGTCATCAAACAGTCATCACTCTGTCGTGAAATAAAGGACCGGCCGTGCTCTTTACCAAGGGCACGCCCGGTCCTTTTTTTTATCGCCAGAGATCGCCATGACCACAACCGAACAGCTGAGTGCATTGAGCTCGATCCTGACTCAAGGCGGTTTGCACAGCCTGTTCCAGCCGATCATCAGCCTCTCTGAACGGCGTATTCTCGGCTACGAAGCCCTCAGTCGCGGCCCGTCCAACAGCCCTCTGCACTCCCCTGTCGCCCTGTTCGCCGTCGCCCGCCAGGCCGGACGTCTGAGCGAGCTGGAAATTGCCTGCCGCGAGAGCGCTTGCCGACGCTTCAATGAACAGCAATTGCCTGGCCTGTTGTTCCTTAACGTATCCCCGGAATCCCTGCTTGAAGCGGCCCATCAACCGGGGCGCACCTTGCAACTGCTGCAAGACTTCGGCATCCCTCCGAACCAGGTGGTCATCGAGTTGACCGAACAAACGCCAACGGATGATTTCCAGCTGCTGCAAACCGCCCTGCATCACTATCGGGCGATGGGGTTTTCGATTGCGCTGGATGATCTGGGGGCGGGCTATTCGAGTTTGCGGTTGTGGTCTGAACTGCGGCCGGACTACGTGAAAATTGACCGGCACTTCATTGATGGCATTCATCAGGATGCGCTCAAGCGTGAATTCGTCGGTTCGATCCTGCAAATCGCCAAGGCCTCGCGGGCGCAAGTCATCGCCGAAGGTATCGAACTACCGGAAGAGCTCACGGTGCTGACCGAAATGGGCGTGGACCTGGTGCAGGGCTACCTGCTCTGCCGCCCCCAGGAACACCCACCGCGGGATGCCCGGGCAATGATGCCCCGACAGGACAGCGTCGCCGTTGTACTGAGCGAAGACGGCAGCGACCTCAGCGCCCTGCTCAACGAGCAACCCGCGGTGAACCGCGACACCCCGACCGCCACAGTGCTCGAAGCCTTTCGCCGCCAGGCCAACCTGAACTCGCTGGCAGTCCTGGATGAACAGAGTCAGCCCTGCGGCATAGTCCATCGTCACTCGCTCTCCGACGCCCTGCTCAAGCCCTTTGCCACCGACCTGTTCGCCCGCAAACCGATCAGCCGCTTGATGAACGATGACTTCCTCGCCGTCGAGCTGAGCCAGTCCCTGCAACAGGTCAGCCGCTTGATCACCAGCCGTGCCCGCCAGCGTATCGAGGAGGATTTCATCATCACCCTTAATGGCGGCTATCTCGGGCTTGGCCGGGTGATTGACGTGCTCAAGTTGATTACGGAACTGAAGATCCAGCAGGCCCGCTATGCCAACCCGCTGACCTTGCTGCCGGGCAACGTGCCGATCCAGCAATGCCTGACACGACTGCTGCAACAGCAACGGGAATCGGTGATCTGCTACGTGGACATCGACAGTTTCAAGCCTTTCAACGACATCTACGGCTACGGCCGCGGCGACGAAGTCCTGCTGTGCCTGGCGCAATGCCTGAACGACCGCGTCGACCCGGCCCGCGACTTTGTCGGCCACATCGGTGGTGATGACTTCCTGCTGGTGCTCGGCCCGCAAGACTGGCGCAAACGTTTGAACCAGTTGCTCGACGACTTCCAGAGCCAGTGCCGGCGTTTCTACCGTAGCGAGCACCTGGAAGCCGGCTGCTTTGTCGCACCGAACCGCCAGGGCGTGCGTCAGGAGTTTGCGCTGTTGTCACTGTCGATCGGGGTGGTGCATCTGCATCCACAGGCCTGTGAACAACTCGATGCGAGCCAGTTGGCCGAGATGGCATCACAGGCCAAGCACCATGCGAAGAATGTGCAAGGGTCTAGCGTGCATGTGATTGATAGCCTGGTGGTTTCGACTGTAGATGAGGTGCTCGTTTCCGGGTATCGATAAGGGAGCTTTTCGGCATCTGTCCAATCAACGAGGCGCCGAGGAAGACTTCAGCTCTTCGAGCTTGATCGGCGCCAACGGATGCCCGGCCTTCGCCGCGATCGCCCAGAATCGCGCCGCTTCGACCGGGTCCGGAGCCTTGCTCGCCGTTCCGGCCAGACTGATCACGCCCACTTGATACGCCGCCTTGCCATCGCCCGCCAACGCCGCCAGGCGCAACAAACGTACGCCCTCCTCACGAGCCCCGAGGCCGACGCCGCGAAACGTCAGGATGTGCCCATAGAAGCTCTGGGCGCCGACATCGCCCAGGTTGGCCATGCGGGCGAACTGGCCTTCGAGCCAGCGCCAGCCACGTGGCTGACGGACAAACCACGACCAGTGAAACAACCGGCGCGCGAGCCAGTATCCGGCCCGCGCCTTGAGTCGCAAAAACACTCAGGCCTCGGCCGATACCGGGTATTCGTACTCGAACACCCGCACCACTTCCGAAGCATGCCAGGACGCGGCGGCGACACCGTCCGACGGCCCGGAAAAACGCCCGAGACGCTCGACACATTCAAAGAATCCGGTGCGCGGCAAGCGGCTGGCGCCCTGACTGATCACCAGTGAACTGCGCAATGGCTGCTCCGCCCTGGCGTCCAGGGCCGCCAGATGCTCAAGGGCCGCTGTCAGGGTTTGCATGGCCGGTGTCGGCAACTGCAAACGTTCCAGTAATGCCCGATAAGTCAGGAGATGGCGCTGACGACGCGCCTGATCCAGTTCGCCCAGCAATCCGTCCCAATGTTGACGACTGATGCGTACGCTCACGATTCAACCCTCCACCCCGGCACCGTCAATTCCCAGGCCAGGCTGCGACGAATCGCGGCGTCGGGCAGACGTTCGCCACTTTCGATCATGGCCAGGTAAGACGGGCTGATGCCTACCGTGCGGGCCAGCGCCTCGATGGCGATGCCCTTTCCTTCGCGCAAACTGCGTAGTTGATCCAGACCCGGAAGAATCGCGTCTGGTGTTGCCGCCTGAAGCTTCGTGGCTTCAGGCGGCGCTTGCTCCTTGATGCCTGCTGCTTTCAGTAACGCCTGATACTGAGCCCATGGCAGAACCGCATATTCGGGCTCGCCTTCGCGTGTAATTATCTGAATATCCATGACTACCCCGTAGGACAACAACACTTAGCGAGTCGGCACTTTTCCCTAGAAGTGTAATCCTAACAGCGGCCAAGGTCGCGGGGGGCATCAATCTGTGAACAGGTCGAAATCGGCTCAGTGTTTTTTCGGACCTTGAAGTTGCAGTTGCTCGGGGGTATCAGGCAGGCGCTCAACCACCGCGAGCTTCTCCGGCACCTGCCGTTTGCGCCRGGCGCGGAAGGCATTGAGTTCGTCGTCGAGCACTTTCATAAGCCACGCCAATACCGCGATGTCATCGAGCATGCCGAACACCGGAATGAAATCCGGGATCGCATCCACCGGGCTGAGGAAGTACATCAGGCCTGCGACGACCGAAACCAGCGCCTTGGGGCTGATGGCGCGATATTCACCACGCCAATAGGCCAGGCAGAGTGCCTGCAACAGCTTCAAGTCATCCTTGAGTTTGCCCAGTCGGTTGCCCTGGCTCGCGCCCTTGCTGGCGACTGCGAACAACAGGGTCGGCAATCGGCCGCGTGCCAGCAGGCGTCCGGCCATCGGCAGGAAACGAGCGAAATTCCAGGGTGCTTTCATGATTCCTCCCGTTAAAATGTTATCCACACAAATTGTGGATAACCTTGTGAACAGAGCTGCTTTTCATCGCTGCAAGCCCCGTTTTACAAGGCCTCCGTTCAGATCGGGCGTTTTTTACCCATCAAAAAAAACCTATAATTTCATTGACTTGGCGGACTTGTACGGCTAACGCCAACGCCTACTATGCCTGAGACTCCGGCCTGGAGCGTCTGTTCGTTTTGTTTACCCGTGCCAAACGCCAGATGCAACAACGCCCCGCATAAGCGAGGCGTTGTTATCGAAGCAGGCGCCGATTACTTGGCTGCGTCGTCTTCTTTTGCCGGATCCTTGATGGCCAGCAGTTCCAGGTCGAATACCAGCACCGAGTTGGCCGGAATCGCCGGGCTCGGGCTTTGAGCGCCGTAAGCCAGATCAGCAGGGATGTACAGTTTGTACTTCTCGCCAACGTGCATCAGTTGCAGGCCTTCGACCCAACCCGGGATCACACCGCTGACCGGCAGATCGATCGGGCTGCCGCGCTCGACGGAACTGTCGAATACGGTGCCATTGGTCAGCTTGCCGGTGTAGTGAACGGTCACTACGTCAGTCGGCTTTGGCTGAGGGCCATCGGCTTTCTGCACGACTTCGTATTGCAAGCCCGAAGCGGTGGTGGTCACGCCGGCTTTCTTGGCGTTTTCTTCGAGGAATTTCTTGCCGGCAGCGGCCGACTCTTCGCTCATCTTGGCCATGCGTTCTTCGGCACGCTTTTGCAGCGCGGCGAACGCCTCAACCAGTTCTTCGTCCTTGAGCTTCTGCTCTTTCTTGCCGACCGCGTCTTCGATGCCCTGGGCTACAGCTTTGGAATCCAGGTCATCCATGCCTTCCTGAGCCAGGCTCTTGCCCATATTCAGGCCAATGCCGTAGGAAGCTTTTTGCGCCGGAGTTTTCAGCTCTACGCTGGTCTGCGAATCACAACCCGCGAGTACCAGGCCAACCAGGGCCACCGCCGCCGCCAACCGATGCTGTTTCATGCTATTTCCTTGTTCATGCGCCTAAAGGGCAATCGAGTAAAGCCGCGAGCTTATCAGGCCGCCACGACCAATGGCTACCGGCATGAGAGCCGGAAACAATTGATAAGTTCAGGTGTTTAAATGCAATTCACAATTCGGCTGATGAAGCTTCTTTCATCTTGTTCCGACGCAGATTGATTCCTGAACCTACAACATCTGGTGTAATGGCCTCTTGCCGCACCTCGGGTACTCGGGCATAACGGCATGATCATTCGACAAGGACGTTTATCTTGCGCCTCTTCTTTCGCTTGCTGGTTCTCATCGCAGTACTGCTCGGGCTGGTCATGTCCGTGGTTCTTTACTACGTCGCCAACCCGAAATTGCCGGCCTGGTCGCCTCCACAACAGGTGCATTACCTGGAGCAATGGAGCGCCACGGATCGCGAGACCTATTACTTCACACCCCAGGGCACACAGGTCAAAGGCTTGCGCTATGACTGGTTCACCGCCCTCGAACTGCCCTTCTCGCAGCAACGCTTCGCCGCCCCCGAGTACCTCGCCCGCTTCGGTTTCCTGGTGGACCCCGACCAGAAACCGACACCGAATAACCCCGGCAACCTCCCGGCAGGCTTTACCCGGCACCAGAATACGGGGAGCCCGGATGTGTTTCTGGATGTCACCTGCGCGGCCTGCCACACCGGTGAACTGCGTTTCAAGGGTCAAGCCGTGCGTATCGACGGCGGCTCGGCGCAGCACGTCCTGCCGTCCAGTGTTCCTACACTCAAAGGGGGCAGTTTCGGACAAGCACTGGTGGCCAGCCTGACCTCGACTTACTACAACCCGTGGAAGTTCGAACGTTTCGCACGCAACGTGCTGGGCCAGGACTACGACGCCCGCCACCAACATTTGCGCAAAGAATTCAAATCCTCACTCGATACGTTCCTCAAGGTGGCCTGGAACGACACCCATCGCGGGCTCTATCCGACCGAGGAAGGCCCCGGGCGCACAGACGCCTTCGGTCGCATTGCCAACGCCAGCTTCGGTGATGCGATTTCCCCCGACAACTACCGCGTGGCCAATGCCCCCGTTGACTATCCGCAGTTGTGGGACATGTGGACGTTCGAATGGGTGCAGTGGAACGGTTCGGCGAAACAACCGATGGCGCGCAACATCGGCGAAGCGTTGGGTGTCGGCGCCACGCTGAACTTCTTCGACAAGAACGACCAGCCACTGATGGGCGATGCCCGCTATCCCTCCAGTGTCCGTGTGCGCGACCTGCACCTGATCGAAGAAACCCTGCAACGACTCAAGCCTCCAGCCTGGCCAGAAGATCTGTTGGGCGCGGTCGACAAACCTCTGGCAGCAAGGGGGCGCGCCTTGTTCGCCGAAAACTGCGCGGGTTGTCATGTACCGCACAACACCCAGGGCGACGGGCGATACGTTCAGCATCTGAAAATGCTCCCGGTGGATTACATTGGCACAGACCCCGGCGCGGCCAACAACATCGCCGACCACCGCTTCGACCTGACTGCGCTGCAATGGAAGCAGGCGGAGCTGGAAAACCTTGATGTGGAGCCAAAACCCACCGAACCACTGGATCTGAGCAAGATGTCCGTGGCCAAAGGGCTGGCCTATGTCACCGCCTATGTCCAGGACCGTGCGTATCAAGACGCCAATGTCACCCCTGCCGAGCGTGCTGAAATGGACGGTTTCGGCCTGCCAATCGGCGTGCGCGAATTGCGTTCGTACAAGGCCAGGCCACTGGCGGGTGTATGGGCGACAGCGCCGTTTCTGCACAACGGTTCGGTACCGAACATTTATCAATTGCTGTCGCCTCAGGATGAGCGTGCGACCACGTTCTACAAAGGCACTTTCGAATTCGACCCACAGCATCTGGGATATCGCACCGAAGCCTTCAACAACGCTTTTCTGTTCGACACGCAAATCACCGGCAACCACAACAGCGGTCATGAATTCCGTGCCGGCAAACTCGGCAATGGTGTGATCGGCCGCGGGTTGCAGCCGCAAGAACGCTGGGCACTGCTGGAATATCTGAAAGTGCTGGGCGGCCCGCTGGAGGCGCAATTGCCATGATCACAGCCTCAGTCAAAAGGACTTTCTCATGCTGATTACACTCTGGCTGCGACTGGGCGCCTTTCTCGGCAAGCTGTTGCTGTGGCTGCTGGGTCTCGGTGTGCTGGGCTGGGCATTGGCCAGTGCCTGGTTTGCCTGGCAGCAGAGCGGGCCAGTCTCGGTGCAAGAGCTGATTGCGGATGGTGAAGCCGCGATGACCCAGGACATCATCCAGACCGCCGTGCGCATCGTCGATCAGCACCGCGAAAGCACCCGCTACCTGCGCGACGCCCATGCCAAGGCCCACGGCTGCGTGAAGGCCGAGGTTCAGGTGCTGCCAGAACTGCCAGGCGAACTGCGCCAGGGCGTGTTCAGCGAGCCGGGCAAAACCTGGCAAGCGACGATGCGCCTGTCCAACGGCAATGCCTACCCGCAGTTCGATAGCATTCGCGATGCCCGGGGCATGGCGATCAAACTGTTCGATGTTCCAGGCAAACAACTGTTGAGCGATCAGCAGGGGCGAGGCGAACAGGACTTTGTAATGTTCAGCCACCCGAACTTCTTTGTCAGTAATGTCGCCGAATACCGTCAGAACGTCGCCGCCCAGGCCGACGGTAAAAAGATGATGGCTTTCTTCCCCGGCCGGGATCCACGCACCTGGCAGGTTCGCCACCTGTTTATCGCCCTGGCGACGCTGTCCCCTGCCCCGCCAAGCCCAACCCGGACGACGTACTTTTCGGTTTCACCCTACAAATTCGGTGAAGCCAATGCGAAGTTCCGGGTTGCACCCGATCCGGACAGTTGCCCGGCCTACAGCCTGCCGGAACAAAATCGCAAGCTTCCGAACTTCCTGCGCAATGCGCTGAATCAACAGCTGTCAACCGATCGGGTACCCGCGTGTTTCGTCTTGCAAATCCAGCGACAGGACGCCAACAAGTACATGCCGATTGAAGACACCAGCATTGAGTGGCGCGAAAGCGATGCGCCCTTCGAGACGGTGGCGCGGATCAACGTGCCGGCGCAGGACTTCGATACACCGGCGCTGAACCTGCAATGCGACAACCAGTCGTTCAATCCCTGGTTCGGCGTGGAAGCACACCGCCCCATCGGCGGTATCAATCGCTTGCGCAAGGCCGTGTATGAAGCCGTCAGCGACTACCGCCACAGGCGCAATGCCGGACTGTAGGAGCGAGCTTGCTCGCGAAGAAGCCATGGGCGCCGCTGGGCATCTGAATTTACGCGTTATCGTTCACGACCTTCGCGAGCTAGCTCGCTCCTACAGAGAGCGAGGAAAGCCAAATCCCGGACAGCAAAAAGCCCGCACAAGGCGGGCTTTCTGTGGTGACCTGGCGTTCAGCGTTCCAGGTTACCGAATATGGCGCAGCGGACGGGACTCGAACCCGCGACCCCCGGCGTGACAGGCCGGTATTCTAACCGACTGAACTACCGCTGCGCGTAGCGTTGAAAGTGGTGGGTGATGACGGGATCGAACCGCCGACATTCTGCTTGTAAGGCAGACGCTCTCCCAGCTGAGCTAATCACCCTTTACCTTCGTTGCGGGGCACATTATGCCACAGGTTTTTATAAAGTGTTGATTTATTTGAAGTTTTTTCAAAAAAATCTAAAAACCGGTGAAACGATGCAACCTGCAGGAACAACATACAAACTTGGAACAGAAAAAAACCCGCGTTAGCGGGTTTTTCCGTGGTGACCTGGCGTTCAGTGTTCCAGGTTACCGAATATGGCGCAGCGGACGGGACTCGAACCCGCGACCCCCGGCGTGACAGGCCGGTATTCTAACCGACTGAACTACCGCTGCGCGTAACACTGAAAACGAATGGTGGGTGATGACGGGATCGAACCGCCGACATTCTGCTTGTAAGGCAGACGCTCTCCCAGCTGAGCTAATCACCCTTCGCTTCGGTGTGGCGCGCATTCTACGGAGCGACCCAACCTCTGGCAAGCACTTTTTAAAATAATTTTCCGAGGCCTTCCAAAGGCTTAGAGAAAGGTTGGCCTATGGCACGGCGAAGACAATAATGCCCCCCTTTGTATAAAGGAGAGACTCACCCCATGTGGTTCAAAAACCTGCTTATCTATCGCCTGACCCAAGATCTGCCTGTTGATGCCGAGGCGTTGGAAACTGCACTGGCCACCAAACTGGCGCGCCCATGTGCAAGCCAGGAGTTGACCACCTACGGTTTCGTCGCGCCGTTCGGCAAAGGCGAAGATGCGCCACTGGTACACGTCAGCGGTGACTTCCTGCTGGTGTCCGCCCGCAAGGAAGAACGTATTTTGCCGGGCAGCGTCGTGCGTGACGCGGTCAAGGAAAAGGTCGAAGAGATCGAAGCCGAGCAAATGCGCAAGGTCTATAAGAAGGAGCGCGATCAGATCAAGGATGAAATCATCCAGGCCTTCCTGCCCCGCGCCTTTATCCGCCGCTCGTCGACCTTCGCCGCCATCGCTCCGAAACAGGGCCTGATCCTGGTCAACTCGGCCAGCCCGAAACGCGCCGAAGACTTGCTGTCGACCCTGCGCGAAGTGATCGGCACCCTGCCGGTGCGTCCACTGACCGTGAAGATGTCCCCGACCGCGACCATGACCGAGTGGGTCACCACCCAGAAAGCCGCGGACGATTTCTTCGTGCTGGACGAGTGCGAACTGCGCGACACCCACGAAGACGGCGGCATTGTGCGTTGCAAGCGCCAGGACCTGACCAGCGAAGAAATCCAGCTGCACCTGAGCACGGGCAAAGTGGTCACTCAACTGTCCCTGGCCTGGCAGGACAAACTGTCGTTCGTCCTCGACGACAAAATGGTGGTCAAGCGCCTGAAATTCGAAGACCTGCTGCAAGACCAGGCGGAACAGGACGGCGGCGACGAAGCCCTGGGCCAACTGGACGCCAGCTTCACCCTGATGATGCTGACCTTCGGCGACTTCCTGCCAGCACTGGTTGAAGCGCTGGGTGGCGAAGAGACTCCGCAGGGGATCTAAAGCCTTGTGATCTCTAATGTAGGAGCGAGCTTGCTCGCGATGGAGTGTCAGTAGCCCCTCTTTGTCTGACACACCATCGCGAGCAAGCTCGCTCCTACAGGGGGTTTTGTAGCGTCACTTAAAATAAGGATCAGGCCATGCGCGCACTGGCTGCATTGAGTCGTTTTGTCGGCAACACCTTCGCCTACTGGGTACTGATTTTCGCTGTCGTGGCGTTTCTGCAACCGGCGTGGTTCCTCGGTCTCAAAGGCGCCATCGTGCCCTTGCTGGGGCTGGTGATGTTCGGCATGGGCCTGACCCTCAAACTCGAAGACTTCGCCGAAGTCGCTCGCCATCCATGGCGCGTGGCCCTGGGCGTGGTTGCACATTTCGTGATCATGCCCGGCGTGGCGTGGTTGCTCTGCCAAGTGTTCCACTTGCCGCCGGAAATCGCCGTCGGCGTGATTCTGGTCGGCTGCTGCCCAAGCGGCACCTCGTCGAACGTGATGACCTGGCTGGCCCGTGGCGACCTGGCGCTGTCGGTGGCCATCGCCGCCGTCACCACCCTCCTCGCCCCGCTGCTGACCCCAGCCCTGATCTGGCTGCTGGCCTCGGCCTGGTTGCCGGTGTCATTCATGGAGTTGTTCTGGTCGATCCTGCAAGTGGTGCTGCTGCCGATTGTGCTGGGCGTGGTTGCCCAACGGGTGCTCGCCGACAAGGTTCGCCACGCCGTGGACGTTTTGCCGCTGGTGTCGGTGATCAGCATCGTGATCATCGTCACCGCAGTCGTCGCCGCCAGCCAGGCCAAGATTGCCGAGTCCGGCCTGTTGATCATGGCCGTGGTCATGCTGCACAACAGCTTTGGCTACCTGCTGGGTTACTTCACCGGGCGCCTGTTCAAGCTGCCTCTGGCCCAGCGCAAGTCCCTGGCCCTGGAAGTCGGCATGCAGAATTCCGGATTGGGCGCGGCCCTGGCCAGTGCGCACTTCTCGCCACTGGCGGCAGTGCCCAGCGCATTGTTCAGCGTCTGGCACAACATTTCCGGGGCATTGCTCTCCACGTATTTCCGCCGCATGAGCGAGAAACAGGATCGGGAAATGGCGGCGCAACAGATCAGTGATTGACTCGAAAACTTGATCACCCGGTCAATGTTGGGCACCATATTGCGCATCGCGAGGACGACCTCGCGGCTCGATCGAGTCATTAATCAGGGGACGACCCCGTCAGACGATGGAGGTCTTCATGTCCTTGATCATTCTGTTTTTCGCCGGCCTGTTCGAAGTCGGCTGGGCCGTCGGCCTCAAGTACACCGACGGCTTCACCCGCCCGCTCCCCACTGTGTTGACCGTTGCGGCCATGGCTATCAGCCTTGGCTTGCTCGGCCTTGCAATGAAGGAATTGCCGCTGGGTACGGCCTATGCGATCTGGACCGGGGTCGGCGCCGTTGGCACGGTGATCGCCGGGATCATTCTGTTTGGCGAATCCATGGCGCTGGTGCGGTTGGCGAGTGTGGCGTTGATCATTTCCGGGTTGGTTGGGCTCAAGGTTAGCGCTTAAGCGACTACCGCCAATCGCGAGCAGGCTCACTCCTACAAGGTTTTATGGTGTGTCGGAGATTTTCACCACTCCCGCGATCCCTGTAGGAGCGGGCTTGCCCGCGAAGAGGCCTTCAATGACTACAACTATTTAACGGCCCCACGCAGTTCCCCCACCAATCGCTGCAATTCCACCGGCTCCGCTGCCTCAACCGCCACCGCCGACCCTGCCACCAACGTCACCCGCGACCACAGGCGATGAAACAGTCCCTTGCCCGGATCGCGGCTGAAGAAACTCCCCCACAACCCCTGCAAGGCCAGCGGAATCACCGGCACCGGCGTCTCCTCGAGAATTCGCGTCAACCCGCCCTTGAACTCATTGATCTCGCCATCGGCGGTCAATTTACCCTCGGGGAAGATGCAAACCAGCTCACCGTCCTTCAGATACCGGGCAATGCGCGTGAAGGCTTTTTCGTAGATCTGGATGTCTTCCTGACGCCCCGCGATAGGAATCGTCCCCGCGGTACGGAAGATGAAGTTCAGCACCGGCAGGTTGTAGATCTTGTAATACATCACAAAGCGAATCGGCCGGCGTACCGCGCCGCCAATCAGCAAGGCGTCGACGAATGACACGTGATTGCACACCAGCAACGCCGCGCCTTCATCGGGGATCAAATCCAGATTGCGGTGCTCGACGCGGTACATGGAATGGCTGAGCAGCCAGATCATGAAACGCATGGTGAACTCGGGGACGATCTTGAAGATGTAGGCGTTGACGCCGATGTTCAGCAACGACACCACCAGGAACAGCTGCGGGATCGACAGCTTGGCCACACTCAGCAAGACGATCGAGACAATCGCCGACACCACCATGAACAACGCATTGAGGATGTTGTTGGCGGCAATCACCCGCGCCCGTTCGTTTTCCGCCGTACGTGACTGGATCAGTGCGTAAAGCGGCACGATGTAGAAACCACCGAAAACGCCCAGGCCGAGGATGTCGAGCAACACCAGCCAGGCGTGGCCGAAACCAAGGACCTCGATCCAGCCATGGCCGGCGGCGCTGTCCGGTATTGAGCCGGAATGCCACCACAACAGCAGGCCGAAAACAGTCAGGCCGAACGATCCGAACGGCACCAGCCCAATTTCGACTTTACGCCCGGACAATTTCTCACACAGCATCGACCCCAACGCGATGCCGATCGAGAACACCGTCAGAATCAGCGTCACCACGGTTTCGTCGCCGTGCATCCATTCCTTGGCATAGGCCGGGATCTGCGTCAGATAAATCGCCCCGACAAACCAGAACCACGAGTTGCCGACAATCGAGCGTGATACCGCCGGCGTTTGCCCAAGGCCCAGTTTCAACGTGGCCCAGGACTGGCTGAAAATGTTCCAGTTCAGACGCATTTGTGGCGTCGCGGCCGCCGCCCGGGGAATGCTGCGACTGGCCAGGTAACCGAGCACGGCAGTGCCGATGATCGCCATGGACACCACCGGCGCGTAATGCGCCGAAGACATCATGATCCCGGCGCCAATGGTGCCGGCGAGGATCGCCAGGAATGTGCCCATTTCCACCAGGCCGTTGCCGCCTACCAGTTCATCTTCCCGCAGGGCCTGCGGCAGGATCGAGTACTTCACCGGCCCGAACAGCGCCGAATGGGTGCCCATGGCGAACAGCGCCACCAGCATCAACGACAGGTGATCGAACAGGAAGCCGACCGCTCCGACCGCCATGATGGCGATTTCTCCCAGCTTGATCAGGCGGATCAACGCATCCTTGGCGAACTTTTCCCCGAATTGCCCGGCCAGGGCCGAGAACAGGAAAAACGGCAGGATAAACAGCAGCGCACACAGGTTGACCCAGATCGAGCGGTCACCTTCGATGGTCAGCTTGTACAAAATGGCGAGGATCAACGACTGCTTGAACACGTTGTCATTGAACGCCCCGAGGGACTGGGTGATGAAGAACGGCAGGAAGCGCCGGGTGCGCAGCAAGGTGAACTGTGAGGGGTGACTCATCTTCCATGTGTCCCTGATGATAGGTAACGAGTGGCCTGGATTCTTATTGGATTATCAAAAGTCGATCCAGGCCACACCTTACCTAAACTTTGCCGGTTATTTCTTCAATCCGGCAATGCACGGCGAGACAAACAGCTCGCCGCGCCAGGCGCCCAGCACCGTGCGCTTGCCGACGATCAGCCACATCATCGCCAGCAATGCCACCAGCACACAGCCAAACACACTGAAGAACATCAGGTTCAAGGTACTGGTCAGCTTCAACGTCGCCAGAGAATAGACGCCCAACGGGAAAGTGAAGCCCCACCAGCCGAGATTGAAAGGAATGCCGGCACGCAGGTAGCGCACAGTGATCAGCAACGCCATCAGCATCCACCACAGACCGAAGCCCCACAGGGTGATGCCGGCCACCAGACCCAATCCTGCAGCAGTCTCACCGACGCCTGGCAAACCGTTGGCCGCGAAAATCAGCGGTGCATCGCCGCCCAGTACCAGCATGCCCAACGCACCGGTGCCGATCGGACCAAGGGCCAGCCAGCTCGAGGCGGCCATGTTTTCGTGGGGCAGTTTATGCAGAGCCATGCGCAGCAACAGAATGGTCAGGATGCTGAAGGCCACCGGCAGGGAAAAAGCCCAGAGCACGTAGCTGGTCACCAGCACCACCAGTTGCGATTGAGCGTCGGCCAGATGCGGCGCCAACAGGCCCCCGCTGGCGGCCGCCACTTCTGCCGCGACCACCGGCAACAGCCAGACCGCGGTCATCTGGTCGATGCTGTGCTCCTGACGGGTGAACATCATGTAGGGAATCAGCACACCGCAGGCCAGCGACATGGCCACATCCAGCCACCACAGCACCTCGACGACGTGAATCACACCGTCGCCCCAGCGCGGCAGGCCAAACACCAGGAAGCCATTGATGATGGTGGCCAGGCCCATCGGGATGGTGCCGAAAAACATCGAAACCGTGGAGTGGCCGAAAATCCGCCGCGCTTCGTCGAAAAACAGCACCCAACGCGCCGTGTATAGCGCCGTAAACAGCAGAAACAGCGCGATGTTGAACAGCCAGAGGGCTTCGGCGAAGGCGTGCAAGGCAGGTATGGCGAGCGGCAATTGCGCCAGTGCCAACGCCAGCACACCGGTGCCCATGGTGGCCGCGAACCAGTTGGGGGTGAACTGGCGGACCACCTCGCGGGGATGCTGCAAGTGACTGAAAGGTTTGATTCCGGGCTTGATGCTATTGGCGCATGTCATGGCGAACTCCTGTCCTCTTGTGAGGTAGAGCCCATGTTAGATCCGAATAGAATATCTATATAACGGGTAATATCTCTATATCTTATCTATTATGCAAATATAGACTCAAACAGGCCCAACGGCCAACCCACTTTCATGGGTTAGCCGCACAGGCGTTGGCAGAACGCTGACGCAGCAAGCCGACCAGCGCGCCGAGGGCCAGGACGATCAGCACCCCGCCATAGCCATCGGTGGTGGTGACCAGGCCGAACGTCCGCGTCAGGATTCCGGCCAGCAACGACGGCAAGCAGAACGCCAGGTAACTGAGCACGTAATACGCCGACATCAAACCCGCGCGCTCATGGGGCATGGCCAGCGGCACCAGACTGCGTACTGCCCCCAGGAAACCCGCACCGAATCCACAACCGGCAACGAGGGTGCCAAGGAAAAACAGCGACAGGCTGGCACCATGCACACCCAGTAAAACCAGGACAAGGCCCGTCGGCAGCAAACTGGCACCCAACTGCAGCGCCAGGGTGGCAGGTCGGTTGCGCAGGGTAAAAATCATCAACGCGCCCGTTACCGTCAATGCGGCGACGGTCGCCCCGCCAATCAKATTCGACGTTGAACCGGTCGCCGTGCGCACCAGTGAAGGTGCCAGCGACGCGTAAAAACCGCCCAGCGCCCAGGTCGCCGTGTTGAGCGGCAACACCCGCCATAACGTCGCGCGCGCCTGGACCGGCACATGCAGGGTGGGTCGCAATGATGCCCAAGCCCCGGACTGGCGCGTGACGCTCTCCGGCAAACGCCAGACAACTACAGCCTGCATCGCGAACAGAGCAAGTAGCAGCCAATAGGTCAGGTGCAACGGCGCCGGCGCAAACTCGGCCAGCAAACCGCAGCCCATTCCACCCAGAGCCATGCCGAGCAAGGGTGCGACGCTATTGACCAGCGGCCCTTGCTGGCGATCGGTGTCCAGCAGCGTTGCACTCAACACGGCAGTCGCCATGCCGGTGGCAAACCCTTGCAGGACCCGGGCACTGATCAGCCACGCAACGCTGTCGGCGTAGATAAACAGCAACATCGCCAGGATGTTCAGCGCCACCGCCGTAAAAATCACCGGTTTGCGCCCCAGGTAATCCGACAGCGAGCCGACCGTCAGCAACGCCGCCAACAGGCTGAGGGCGTAGACGGCAAAAATCAGGGTCAGCATCGCGGCCGAAAACCGCATCTGCTCCTGATACAGGTGATACAGCGGCGTCGGCGCAGTGGAAGCCGCCAGGAAACTGAGCAAGGTAACAGCCAGAAACCACAGGCTGGCACGATTTGAATGAGAACCGGGCATGGACACACTCCGCAAAAGCTAATTTTTTGCTTTTGCGGAGTGTGCTACTGGATCCCTCTTAAAGCAAATTCTTTGTGTTAAGGTCCGATGCATGGCTTTCAGGACCGGGTGCCAACCGCAAGATCCGGTGCGATACAGGAAACACAAGATGACAGCTCCCACATTACGCCCCGGCGGCCGCAGCGCCCGGGTACAAGAGTCGATTCATTCGGCCGTGCGTCAACTCCTCGAGGAGCAGGACCGCGCCAGCGTGACGGTGCCGCAAATTGCGGCGCGTGCGGGTGTCACGCCGTCCACCATCTATCGACGCTGGGGCGATGTGTCGGCGCTGCTGGCCGACGTCGCCCTCGCCCGCATGCAACCCGACAACGAGCCGGCCAACACCGGCAGCCTTCACGGTGACGTGCGGGCCTGGGCGGAACAGTACCTGGACGAGATGAGCTCCGAGCCCGGCCGCAACATGCTGTGCGACGTGCAGGCGGCGCTGAAGCCGAGTTATTGCGCGACGATCATTGGCGGGCAGCTGCAGACGATTCTGGATCGCTATCCGGATGAGCCCAAGCCCAGTGTCGATCGGCTGATCAATCTGATCGCCGCGCCGACGGTGTTTCGCATTCTGTTTGCCGAGGCGCCGCTGGAGGTTGAAGAGTTGCATCGATTGATAGAGGTTGCATTGAATCAGTGAAGCCCCCATCGCGAGCAAGCTCGCTCCCACAAGGGTCCGCGAACACAGGGCAAATGTGGGAGCGAGCTTGGTCCGGGCGGCGTTCCGACGATGAGGCCGGTCCAGACACTGCAAACTCCCCTGCGACACCCCGCCACGCCACGACCTTGGTCGACACTGACTAACGCTGGCGGTCGTGCGAGACTGTCTGTCCGGGCGGGAGCCCGGGAGTCTTTTGTCTGGAGTCCCCATGTCGCTGTCCACCGGRCTGATTGCCGTCGTCGCCCTGGCCTATATGGCCATCATGTTCGCCATCGCCTTCTATGGCGACCGTCGCAGCGCGCCCTTGCCGCCGCGCGTGCGGGCCTGGGTGTACAGCCTGTCGCTGGCGGTCTATTGCACCAGCTGGACTTTCTTCGGCGCCGTGGGCCAGGCCGCCGAACAGCTCTGGTCGTTCCTGCCGATCTACCTCGGGCCGATCCTGTTGCTGCTCGGCGCGCCCTGGGTCCTGCAAAAAATGGTGATGATCAGCAAACAGGAGAACATCACCTCGATCGCCGACTTCATCGCCGCACGCTATGGCAAATCCCAGTCGCTGGCGGTGGTGGTGGCGCTGATTTGCCTGGTCGGCGTGTTGCCCTATATCGCACTGCAGCTCAAAGGCATTGTGCTCGGCGTGAACCTGCTGATCGGCGCCGGTGCCGACGCCATGGGCACCCGCGCCCAGGACACTGCGCTGATCGTATCGCTGGTGCTGGCGCTGTTCACCATCGTCTTCGGTACCCGCAACCTCGACGCCACGGAGCACCACCGCGGCATGGTGCTGGCCATTGCCTTCGAATCGCTGGTCAAGCTGTTTGCGTTTCTCGCCGTCGGCGCCTTCGTGACCTACGGCCTGTACGACGGTTTCGACGACCTGTTTGACCAGGCCATGTTGGCGCCGCGACTCGAACAGTACTGGAAGGAAACCATCAACTGGCCGTCGATGGTGGTGCAGACCGGCGTGGCGATGATGGCGATCATTTGCTTGCCGCGGCAGTTCCACGTGACCGTTGTCGAGAACATCGACCCTCAGGATCTGCGCCTGGCCAAGTGGGTATTCCCGGCCTACCTCGCCCTCGCAGCATTGTTTGTYGTGCCGATCGCCCTGGCCGGCCAGATGATGCTGCCCAGCTCGGTATTGCCGGACTCGTTCGTCATCAGCCTGCCCCTGGCCCAGGCGCATCCGGCGCTGGCCCTGCTGGCGTTTATCGGTGGCGCATCGGCGGCCACCGGCATGGTGATCGTGGCCAGCGTGGCGCTGTCGACCATGGTGTCCAACGACATGCTGTTGCCCTGGCTGCTGCGTCGCAACAATGCCGAGCGCCCGTTCGAAGTGTTCCGCCAGTGGATGCTGTCGGTGCGCCGCGTCAGCATCGTGGTCATTCTGCTGCTGGCCTACGTCAGTTATCGCCTGCTGGGCTCGACCGCCAGCCTGGCGACCATTGGCCAGATCGCCTTCGCCGCCGTAACCCAGCTGGCCCCCGCCATGCTCGGTGCGCTGTACTGGAAACAGGCCAACCGCCGCGGCGTTTTCGCCGGCCTCGCCGCGGGCACCTTCCTGTGGTTCTACACCTTGATCCTGCCGATTGCCGCCCTCAGCCTCGGCCTGTCCTTGAGCACATTCCCGGGTCTGGCCTGGCTGCACAGCAATCCACTTAACCTGCCGATCACCCCGCTGACCCAGGGCGTGGTGCTGTCGCTGGCAGGCAACTTCACGCTGTTCGCCTGGGTCTCGGTGCTGTCCCGCACCCGGGTTTCCGAACACTGGCAAGCGGGCCGCTTCATCGGCCAGGAAATCAGTGCCCGCCCCAGTGCACGCTCGATGCTTTCAGTGCAGATCGACGACCTGCTGCAACTGGCGGCACGCTTCGTCGGCGAAGAACGCGCCCGGCAAAGCTTCATC
>NZ_JBFUIC010000058.1:0-26252 GCF_056402075.1 Pseudomonas sp. P4_C3 | reverse complement strand
GGTACAGCGCCTGGTCTTCGCAGCGCACCAGCGGGATTTTGCCGTCGACTTCCAGGGTGGTGCTGAAGAAGGCTTTTTTCTGCCGTTCCAGGGTGACCGAGATGCCGCCCATGGCGATGTCGCACTTGCCGGCGAGCATGTCGGGCATCAGGGKTTTCCAGGTGGTGGGCACCCACTCGACCTTGACGCCCAGGCTGTCGGCCAGGGTGCGGGCCATGGCGATGTCGATGCCGGAATATTCGCCGTCCCCGGCTTTGAGGGTGTAGGGCTTGTAGTCGCCGGTGGTGCAAACGCGCAGTTGTCCCTGTTGCATGACGCTGTCCAGGTGCGAAGGTTCTGCCTGTGCGCCAAGGGCGAGTGCGAGCAAGCCGCCGAGCATCATTGCTCTGTTGATTTTCTTCATTGTTATCGGGCTTTTGTGCTGGAGTGGTTTTGAAGGGGAGTGTAGTGAAACTTTCACCGGTGTGAAAAATTCCGTCCGGGAAGATGTTGTTTTTTAGTTAACCCATCGGACTACGCTCGCACGTGAAATAACCACACACAGCGGGCTTCCACTGCGCAAAAAAATACTTCTTGTAACTCCCGTTGTAGGAAATGGGTTGTTGGTTATTGCGAAAATTCCTATTCGTTCATTTTGGCTATGCCATTGGATTGCGTTCAGCAAGCGTCCCACCGTCTTATTCGTCGTCGCCCAATATTCTCTCTGCTCGGCGCTTCTGCCGAGATGAGAAGGAAAGGCAACTCAAACCGATGACGATAAGGAAGTTGCAAATGAATGCACCTGCGCATCCCTTGTATACCAACGAAGTCTCCGCTGAATTTCTTCGCAGTCTTGACGCCCCCCACTTCACTGAAGGGCGGCTTGCGCACTTTTGCGACGAAGCTCTGGCAGTTGTTCGCCAGGGGCAGGCATACATGGAAGCTCATCCCGCTCACGCCATTTACCGAATCGCAACCGAGGACTTTCTGCCTTCCATCAAGGAGGAAGAACATCAATGAACGAAGGACATTTCATTGGTCTGCATGACAAGACCACCTGTGGCGGTAAGGTCCTGGATGGTGACACCCGGATCATGATGTACGGCATTGCCCATGCCCGCGAGGGTGATCGAGTCACCTGTGGCAAGGACGGCAAGACTTACAAAATTGTCGGTGGCATTTCGCACATGATCAGTCATGGCAAAGCCATGGCGGGCACGCTGGACAGCCACAGCGATTGCCCCTGCAAGGCMCGGCTGATCCCCTCGGTGGTCACGGCGACCTATCGCAGCGCTAACTCCGCACCGCGAACGGGCAGGGACGTTGTGCAACCCGTTTCCAGTGCGGCAACCAGTCAACCGGCCGCGCCACGTCAGCCTGGTTTCGCCCCTTCGTACCCACCGGCGCCTGTCATATTCGCCCGCGTAGACCCTCAAGAACCGGGCTTCCATGTGGTGCCCAAAAGCATGACCCGCGAAGCCCTGGAGGCCACGCTGTTCGCCACGCCCGGTGCCGCCGTGATGCGCAAGTTTCGGGCACTCAACCCAGTATCAGACAACATCAAAGCCGGCTCGTTGATCGTACTGAGCGACCCGAACAACACCTCCTGCACCTACCAGGAAGCGCAGCTGATGCAGGCCGCGCAGCAGGTCAAGGCCGCCCTTGATCCCCTGACGCCGGAGGAAGCTGAGTTCATGTTCCGCCATGCAGCGGAAATCGCCAGTTTTACCGGCGAGACTTCGACCTGGCTCGGCGTCAGCGCGGTGGTGATGGAAAAACACCTGGCCCGACTGCGCGACACCCTGCAAGCCATGGAGCGCCTGCATCAGGACAGCTATCGTCAGCACGGCCACCTGCGATCGCCGCAGTTCTTCGCCGAACGCCAGCGCCTGCTCGCCCAACTCGATGCTCATCTGCTGAACTCCACTCGCCTGCGCGGCCAGACCACCCTGGGCGATCACCCCAAGTTGAAAACGGCCCTCGGCATTTCCAGTCGCAGTCTGGTGCACCATTGGGACAAGGCTGGGGCGCCGGGGCAGATACCGGGGTATTCCAACCACGTGAACGCGACCAGTCGGGCAGCCAAGTACATGAGCACCGGTGGTTACATCGGTGTTGGTATTGGCGGGGTTTCTTCGCTGTTGGCTGTTCAGGAGGTTTGTAATAGTGGCTCTGGGTCCGCTTGCGAGAAGGTCAGGTTTACGGAGGGAGGAAAGTTTGTTGGGTCCACCTTTGGTGGCGTTGCGGGTGCAGAGATAGGTAAATATGTCAGTGGACCTATCTGTCTGGCGCTTGGCGTCTCTACAGGAATTGGGGGAGTTGTCTGCGCCGCGACCTTGATAGGTGCTGGAACATGGGTGGGCACAACTTATATGGGGGATGGGGGTGAGTTAATGGGTGAAATTTTATACGAGAAAACCCAGCCATGATGGGAAAGGGTTTTTGGATGTCCTGGCTAGCTTTTTGGCTTCTAGCCGGTCCGATCTTGCTGGCCATTGCGAGCACTGCATACAGTCTCTACCTCAGATGGCGTTACCTTGACGCCATGCTGGAGGCCTTAAAAAATAGTCGTTATGTCCACACCTGGGGGCCAGGTTTGCGGCAGCAGGGGTGGTTTGGGGGCCTCTTGCTGATAGCAAAAATCGCCGGGATGGTGACTATGCCAAGGGTTTCAATCCGCATTGGTGAGCTGGACCCCGAGGATATTAAAAACTTTCCCCCACATCTAAAGCGTCTTTTGAAAATCAAAGCGGTGATGCTGGTTGGCATTGCTGTTTGGGGATTCATTGCGTATGGGCTGATGAAGTTGGAGTGATTTTTTGGGGCTATCACCTCAAGCTTAAAACGGCGCTCGGCATTTCCAGTCGTAGCCTGGTGGACCTCTGTGACAAGACCGGGGCACTGGGCAAGATAAGTTAAAGCAGGACTGCGAAATTCGAACGGCACCGGAAGGTGCCGTTTTTTTCACCGGTGTGAAAAATGAACGATCCCCCTAAACGAGAGGGTCAATCGACCACTACTTCAAACGTTCAGCCGCCTTGCGATAAACCTGCTCACGTTCCCGTTTATCCACGGCTACCGCAAACACAGTAATATCCTGGTCAATAACTTGATAGACCAAGCGGTAACCGCTGCTACGTAGTTTGACCTTGTAGCAGTCGGGAAAACCATGCAGGCGGTTAGCTTCAATGCGTGGATTGTTCAGGATCTCCACCAGCTTCTTTTTGAGCTGCTGTCGGACTGTGTCGCCAGGTTTTTGCCACTCCTTCAATGCACGGGCATCAAACTCAAGGCTATAGGTCCTCTATAGAAACCTTTACTCGTTGAGGAGATGCAAGCCGTTCCCGCACGGTAGCCAATAAAGCCTCATCGTCTTCAGTCATCAAGACAGGCTTGAAAGGCAACTGACCACGCTCCGCTACATATTGCAGGGTCTGGCGCATCAGTTCGGAAGGCGTGACGCCGAGCTTTTCCAGTTCGAGAAAGGCGCGAGCCTTGAGGTCGTCATCGATACGGATGTTGATAGATGCCATGGGATAGATTCTCATGTAATGACATTTGTCATTACATTGAATCAAGAGTTCCTCATTGGCAAGTCCGCCGAGACGTACGGCTAATTTGGAGAAAATTCGTACTCGGGAGGATGAAAATGCCAACCAGCAAAGATCCCAACGCCTGGGCCTTTGCCCAGGCCTGGCTGGCCCAAGTTTAAATCAGTACGTAAATGTCAGAGATTTCCCCCTGAAGATGGCTCATTTCCACTTCCGGACTCAACGTCCCCAGCCACGCCACCAAGCCCACAMTCAATACCGCCGCGATCATTTCCAGCACCACACTGCGCCGAAGTGCATGGGCTGCCACGCGATATTGGCCCTCTCGCAACGACCGCTCCAGCAAGGGCCCAAGATGAAAGCGGTTCAACGCCGCCAACACCAGCATCCCGGCAAACAGCAACACTTTGATCGTCAGCAAAATTCCGTAGTGGCTGAGTAAAACCTCATCGAGCTTCGGCCCGACGATGAACAGGTAGTTCACCACGCCCGTCAGGGTGATGATGACGACGATCAGTGCTCCGGCAAGTTCGAATCGCTTGATCGCGCGAGCCAGTAAGCGAATGTGTGCTTCGGTTTGCAGAGCCCGGGTTTGCGCCATCAGGGCAAACGCCAGCAACGCACCGAGCCAGGCGCCCGCTATTTGCAGGTGCAGGATGTCCGCGGTGAAGTGCCAATAGCGGCGACTTCCGTCGTCCATGGCGCCGTGCCCGCTCCAGGCCAGGCCGGCGAGGGCGATGCCGCCGGCCGTGGCGGCGATCACCAGGCTAATGCCGGGCGCGCGTGGGTTGAGTATCGACGCCAGCCCCACGACCGCTAGCGCAATCATCCGCACAGCCCAGGCCAACCCGACATCGGTCTCGAACAGCATCATCTCGATGTGAGGTCGCAACTCGGCAACGTCTGATTCGCCGCTCATGGTGCTGGCCATCAGCACCATGCCGGCGCTCGACAACAATGCCCCGAGTCCGGCAAACCCCGCCAGCAATCCGCGAAAGGGCAGCACGGTCCCCGAACGTCGTTCCCGTCCTTCAAGGCTATACAGCCCGAACAGCGCCACGCCAAACAACAGCATCAAATCCACATACAACACAAACCGCAGCATGACGTTGGCCGAGTCGCTCATCGATCATTTCACTTTGAAGGTGACGTTGCCGGTGATCGGGTGGGTGTCCGACGACACCGCGCGCCATTCGACCTTGTAGGTGCCGGCAGTCAAGGGCGCTGTCGGGGTGATGAACATGGTCTTCGGATCACTGCCGCCGCTGACTTTGGCCTTGACCGGCATCGGGGCGTGGGCCATGCCGGACATTTCGGTCATCAGCAGTTTGGCGCCAGAAAACTGGGTGACGAGGTTTTCGGAAAAGTGCAGCTCGATCTTGTCGGGCGGCGTACCTTCTGCGCCTTGCGCTGGGGTGGAGGCGAGCAGTTTGGGGTGCGCTTGAGCGAGGGTGCTCATGAGCAGACCGCTGAGCAACGTGATAACGACGGCGGTGGGTTTGATGAGGCGCATGCAAGGTCCTTTACCGCTTGAAGCGGTTGTTGTTGGTTTGAGGTGAGTCTGTTCAGAACCACAGCCGAATACCGAGCACCAGGCGGGTTTCGCTGCGGTCCTCGCCTTCGTCACTGGCGTAGTCGGCGGTGTTGCCGTAGGTGCGGTTCCAGGTCACGCCGAGGTAGGGCGCGAATTCCCGGCGGATTTCGTAGCGCAGGCGCAGGCCGGCTTCGGTGTTGGACAGCCCCGCGCCGATGCCCCGTTGCGGGTCGTTTTTGCCATAGGCGTTGAGTTCGACGGTTGGCTGCAGGATCAGCCGATTGGTCAGCAGGATGTCGTAGTCGCCTTCCAGCCGCACGGCGCTCTGGCCGCCTTCGCCGATGAAAGCCGTGGCTTCGGCCTCGAAGTTGTACAGCGCCATGCCTTGCACGCCGAACGCGGCCCAGGTTTGCGGGGCGCCGGGCTTGAAGTCCTGGCGCACGCCGCTGACGACGTCCCACCACGGGGAAATGGCGTGGCCCCACAGGGCCTGGATTTCCGCGTCCTCGGTCACGCCATTGCTGCGTTCGCCTTCGGAGCGCAGCCACAGGCGATCGATGTCACCGCCGACCCAGCCGGACAAATCCCAGGCCAGGGTGCTGCCGTCATCGGCGTCCTGCCATTCCAGTTTGTCGGCGAGGAAGAATGAATTGAGCGTGCTGTCATGTACGTGGTGACCGGCGGGATCGGCATACACGGCAGCGCGATCGGCATCGGTCAGCACCGGGATCGGTGTGCGACTTTCGCTGGGGGCGGCGGGCTGCATCTGGCCCTCGTCCATGCTTTGCATCTGACTGTGGTCCATCTGGCTGTGATCCATGCCTTGCATGTCATCGCTGGCGGCCATCGCCGTCGAGGTCGCGAGTGCGAAAAAAACCGGGGTGAATCGAATCATGGGGTGCGCCTCATTCTTCCACGCGAACTTCACGGAACATGCCCATTTCCATGTGGTACAGGAGATGGCAGTGATAGGCCCAGCGGCCGAGCGCATCGGCGGTGACCCGATAGCTGCGCCGGGAGCCCGGTGGCATGTCGATGGTGTGTTTGCGCACCATGAACTGGCCGTTCTCGTCTTCGAGGTCGCTCCACATACCATGCAGGTGGATGGGGTGCATCATCATCGTGTCGTTGACCAGCACGATCCGCAGCCGCTCGCCGTACTTGAGGCGCAACGGCTGTGCATCAGAAAACTTCACGCCGTTGAATGACCAGGCGAATTTTTCCATGTGGCCGGTCAGGTGCAGTTCCAGGGTGCGGCCGGGCTCGCGGCCGTCCGGGTCTTCGAAGGTGCTGCGCAAGTCGGAATAGGTGAGCACACGGCGACCGTTGTTGCGCAGGCCCATGCCGGGATCGTCGAGTTTCGGTGAGGTGGACATGGCTTGCATGTCCACCAGCGGGTTGTCGGTTTCCGAGGCCGGGTGGGACTGCATGCCGGGCATGTCGCCCATGGCCATGTTGCCGTGATCCATGCCTGCCATGCTGCCGTGGTCCATGCCGGCCATGCCCATGTCATCCATGGTCACCAGCGGGCGCGGGTCCAGTGGCGGCAGCGGCGCAATCAGTCGCGCTTTTACCGCGAGGGTGCCGCGTGCGAATCCGGTGCGATCCATCGCCTGGGCGAACAGGGTGTAGGCCGCTTCGGTCGGCTCGACGATGACGTCGAAGGTTTCCGCCACGGCAATGCGAAACTCGTCGACGCTCACCGGTTTGACGTGCAGGCCATCGGCGGCGACCACGGTCATTTTCAGGCCGGGGATGCGCACGTCGAAGTAGGTCATGGACGAGCCGTTGATGAAGCGCAGCCGCAGCTTTTCCCCCGGGCGGAACACCCCGGTCCAGTTCATGTCCGGCGCCTGGCCGTTCAGCAGGTAGGTGTAAGTGGCGCCGCCGACGTCGGCCAGGTCGGTGGGGTTCATCTTCATCTCGGCCCACATCTTGCGGTCGGCGACGGTCGGCCCCCAGCCTTTTTCGCTGACGTCGTGGATGAAGTCGCCCACGGTGCGTTTGTTGAAGTTGTAGTAATCGGACTGCTTTTTCAGGGTCTTCATCAGGCCGACCGGGTCTTCGTCGGTCCAGTCGCTGAGCATCACCACGTAGTCGCGGTCGTACTGGAACGGCTCCGGGTCTTTGGCGTCGATCACCAGCGGGCCGTAGACGCCGGATTGCTCCTGAAAGCCCGAATGGCTGTGATACCAGTAGGTGCCGTTCTGTCGCACGGTGAACTGGTAGACGTACATGCCGCCCGGCTCGATGCCCTTGAAACTCAGCCCCGGCACGCCGTCCATGTTGGTCGGCAGCAAGATGCCGTGCCAGTGAATGGAGGTGCTGTCCTTGAGTTTGTTGCGCACCCGCAGCGTCACCGTATCGCCTTCACGCCAGCGCAGCAGCGGGCCGGGGATGCCGCCGTTGATGGTCATCGCGGTGCGTGGGCTGCCGGTGAAGTTGACCGGGGATTCGCCGATGTACAGGTCGAAATCGTGACCGGCCAACACCTGCGGTTCGCCGGGACTGCTGATCGCCCAGACCGGCGTGCGCCATAACCCGAGGCCGCCGAAGAGCCCGCCGATGGCCAGGCCTTTGACGAAGGTGCGTCTTGAAGTGTGGGAGTGCATGCCGTTTGTTCCGCCCGTCAGCCTGTTGAACTTGTCGACGAGGCTAACGGGCGGTGCCTTTCAGCAGGCTGAGGCGGGGATTACAGTTTTGACAGGTTGGGGCGTTGCTTACTGGCGCGAAGTGGTCTTTTCCCTCGAGGCCACGGTATCGCTGCCGCAGTTGATGTAGGAAGACGACTTCAACCAGCGCTGGTCCGGGTAGTAGGAAAACAACAACTGCCCGTCCTTCATCGAATCGATCAGTCGATGGGCAATCGCCGGTCTGACGGCCGGGCAACCCAGGCTGCGGCCGATCCGGCCATTCGCGCGGGCCAGCACCGGGCTGACATAGGGCGCGCCGTGAATGACGATGGCCCGGTCAAAGGCGTTATCGTTGAAGCCGGGCTCCAGGCCTTCCATGCGCAGCGAGTAACCGTTCTGGCCGAGGTAGCTCTCTTGTGTGCGGAACAGGCCGAGGCTGGTGGCGTGGCTTTCATTCTGGTTGGAGAACAGCGTGGCCATGTTTTCACCGCTGTTGCGGCCATGGGCGACCAGTTCGTGAAACAGCAACTTGCGCCGTTTAAGGTCGAAGACCCACAGGCGTTGTTCGGTCGAAGGCAGGGAATAATCGATCACCGCCAGTCTTTGGGCTGGGGCGACACCTTGGGCGCGGCTGCATTGGGTTGCGCGAACCGCCAGGGCAATCACTTTGGCGTCGGCGCCTGGAGCTGCTTTGACCAGCGCGTTTTCAAGCGAATCGGCGTAGGCTGACGTTACTGAAAGGCACGTCAGTAAAATGGCAAATAAAGGGCCAAAGCGGTTGAGCGCCATAGTCGGGTCTCATCATGATAATTTCGAGTCTAGCTGGCAGCGAGTGGAAAGCTAGCCGTTTGAAACGGGTGATTAAGGATTATCCATGGTGCAATTAACAAGGTCATTCGTCATAAGCCGCATATTTTTTATGGGCTTTCTGATCAGCGGTGCGGCGTTTGGGCAAACTTCGCCGATTGAGCCGGTATCTGCGGCAAGCAGCACAATCGATGCCGCAGCGCCCGACGATGCGGTCGGCCAGGCGATTCAGGCAACACTGGAACCGCTGCGCTCGGCCTTTCCGCCGTTGCTCACTTCGCGGCGCTATCAGCGCGTGGATGTCAGCCGGGTGGTGCTGGATTTCTATATGCATCGCAACTATCGCGCCGCGTGGACAGATGAACGTGACGTGGCCCAGTTACTCAAGAGCCTTGAAGACACCCGGATCGACGGCCTGAATCCGGCGGATTTCCGCATCTCCGAACTGGCTCAGGCCCATGAATCGCTGGTAGTGGCCATGCCTTCCACGGCGCAACGGGCGATGTTCGACATGGCGGCGACCCGCACGTTCATCACCGCGCTGCTGCAACTGCGGCGGGGCAAGGTCGATCCGTCGCGGCTGGACATTCACTGGAATTTCGAGCCTTCCGGCGGCGATGCCCGCGAAGACATGAACAACCTGTTCGCCGCCCTCGATGCCCATGACGTGGCGCGTGCCTTTGCCGAGGCGCCTCCTCAGGAAGAGATTTACCGCAACTTGCGTGAGGGCCTGGCCCGGTTGCGTCAGGTTCGTGATGCGGGCGGCTGGCCGAAAGTCACCGAAGGGCAATCGCTCAAGCCCGGCATGGACGGGGTGGCTGTCGCACAATTGCGTGCGCGTCTGGTGGCGGGCGGATACCTGGACCCGCAGCTGTCGAAAAAGGCCGGTTACGACGACAAGGTCATTGCCGCGGTGAAGAAGTATCAGACCGAGCAATACCTGGGTGCCGATGGCGTGGCGGGGGCGGCGACGCTGGCGGCACTGAACGTGCCGGTCGAGGCGCGGATCGATCAGGTGCGGGTCAACATGGAGCGCGCCCGGTGGCTGTTGTACAAGCTTCAGGGCACGTTCGTGATCGTCGATATCGCCGGATACAAGGTGGCGATGTACCGCGACGGTCTGCCGATCTGGCGTTCGCGGGTGCAAGTCGGTAAACCGGTGCGCAGCACGCCGGTGTTCCAGGCCGAAATCACCTACATCACGTTCAACCCGACCTGGACCGTGCCGCCGACCATTCTCAAGCAGGACGTGATTCCAAAAGTCCAGAACGATCCGGGCTATCTGGAGGCCAACCGGATTCGCGTGCTTGATCGCGAAGGCAATGTGCTCGATCCGTCGAGCGTTGACTGGAGCAACCCGCGAGGCATCCACCTGCGTCAGGATGCCGGGCCCGACAGTTCGCTGGGGCAGGTGGCGATCCGCTTCCCCAACGACTATTCGATTTACCTGCATGACACGCCGCACCGCGAACTGTTTGCCAAAACGGTTCGGGCCACCAGTTCAGGCTGCATCCGCGTGGAAAACCCATTGCAACTGGTCGAGTTGTTGTTCAACGACCCGGTGCGCTGGAACAGCGCCGGCATTCAGAAGCAGTTGGCCAATGGCAGGACCGAGAACATCCAGCTACCGGTGAAAGTGCCGGTGCTGTTGGCTTACTGGACCGTGGACCTGAGTAAGGATGGGCGGGTGACATTCAAGCCCGACATTTATGATTACGATGCCAGGGTGCTGCAGGGCTTGAGTCAGCCTGTGAAGTTGCCCGCTCTGGACTTGCGTCGAGCAGAGATACCGCTGGTGGTGAAGGGACAGAACCAACAGCAATGAAATAGCTGAAGAAGGGCGCTCCAGGGGCGTAATGCCTGTCGGTTAAATGTTTGAACACCACAAACCTTGTGGGAGCGAGCTTGCTCGCGATGACGGTCGCACATTCAAAATCAATGTGTCTGACAGTCCGCTATCGCGAGCAAGCTCGCTCCCACAGGTTTCGTGTGTGAACTGATCGGTATTAGTCTCTGGAGCGCCCTTTTTTATGTGAGTGCTTGCCCCCCCTAAAGCGCCAGCCCTTGTTGCACTACTGCAAGCAGATCGCTTTCCGTCAGCGCCACCGCATCCAGCTGCGCTGTGGCCTGCTCGATCGTTTGTAGCCACCAGTGTGTTTCACCGTGTTCGTCCACGGTACGCAACAGGGCGAATTCGTTGCCTTGGGAGTGAATCTCGACCCGCCCTTCGCCATCGGCGGTGAAGCGTGCAACCGGGTCAAAGGTGAGGCTGTGCTCGTTGCCGGCAATCACCAACTGGTCGATGGCGTAGTCGTAAGCGTCGCCATTGGGGTGGCTCTCGAACACGTGGGTGGGGTTGCGCCGCAGGACCAGGCCCGCTTCGGTCAGGGGCAGCAGCCAGGTTTCTATCCGTTGATACAGTTCGTAGACCTGGCTCGGCCAGGCATCGATCGCCTGATCCGCGCTGGTCAGCCGTGTCTGTTTCAATTTTGCCGCGAGCTCGTCTGCCTTGCTCATGTCGATTCCCTGTGTGGAGTTCAGACTAATCGTAGCTCGTTGATGCGGGGGGCGCGCTTGCCTTGGGTCATGTTTGCGGCACATGCCGGGTGCAGGCGCTGTGCTTGGGCAGCACCCCCGGGCAGGTGTGATACCGCTGGGCAAGTGGCCACCCATTTATCATGGATAACCCCGTAAACTACGGCCCATAAAGATTGAGGGCTTTGGGTCGGTGCCCATGCCTTGCCCCCGACAGGATGAACTTTTGCCCACTCGCTTTAACGACCCGGACCACGCCCCTGGCGTCGCATTGAAACGCATACCGCTGCGCAAGGCCGCGGTGTTGTTCATTGCCACGGTGTGTCTGTGCCTGTGCGGTTTGCTCTACCTGCAACTGGAACAGTCCCGTCGCCATGATCTGAGCCTGGCGCAAGTGGCGTCTTCGAACCTGACGCGGGCCATGGCGCAGCAAGCCGAAGACACCTTCATGAAGGCCGACCTGGTGCTGACCAGTCTGGTGGACTGGATTCAGGTCGACGGTTTCGGCCCGGACCAACGACCACGCTTGCAGCAGACCTTCGCCCGGCGGGTGCTGGCACTGGATCAGTTGCACGGCATCCTGCTGTTCGACCAGAAGGGCCAGTGGGTGGTGACCTCGTTTGAGAACCTGCCCCGGGGTGCCGGGGTCGCGGATCGCGAGTACTTCAAGTATCACCAGCAGAACGTATCGTCGGTGGCGCACATCGGCCCGGCCATCCGCAGCCGGGAAAACGGCGAGTGGATCATTCCGGTTTCCAAACGGGTCAACGACAGGAACGGGCATTTCCAGGGCGTGTTGCTGGCCGGCATCAAGATGTCGTACTTCGACCAGTTCTTCAAAAGTTTCAGCCTCGACGACAACGGCTCGATGTTTCTCGGCCTGACCGATGGCACGCTGTTGGCGCGTCGACCTTTTGTAGAGGCGCAGATCGGCGTGTCGCTGGCCCAGGGCGAGATTTTCCAGAAGTTCCTGCCACTGGCCACCTCCGGCAATGCGATGTTCACGTCCATCATCGATGGTGTGACACGCCTGTACGGTTACCGCCAGCTGGAGGCGTATCCGCTGGTGGTCGCCGCTGCGTCGTCCACGGAGACCATTCTCGCGGGCTGGTACGACACGGCGTTTCGCTCCAGTCTTATCGTTGCCCTGGTGTTGCTGGTCGTGGGTTTGTTCGGGTGGGTGTTCCTGTATCAGGTGCGTGTTGGCGAGCGGGTCGAGTCGGATTTGCGCAGGGCCCAGCAAGCGCTGGAGCTGATCGCCACCCACGACAGCCTGACCGGGCTGGCCAACCGCCGACTGTTCGAGCGGGCGCTGGGCATCGAGTTCGGGCGCGGCGCCCGGCAGGCCAGCCCTTTGAGCCTGATCATGCTCGATATCGATTACTTCAAGCGCTACAACGACACCTACGGCCATGTGGTGGGGGATCACTGCCTGGCCGAAGTGGCACGGGCGCTGAAGAGTTGCTGCCACCGCAAGGCCGATCTGGCGGTGCGTTACGGCGGTGAGGAGTTTGCGGTGCTGTTGCCGGACACCGACATCCACGGCGCCATGACGATTGCCGAGCAGATCCGCCGCAGCGTCATTGACAAGAGCATCAGTCACACCGGCTCGCCCAATGGCTACGTAACGGTCAGTCTGGGTTGCTATTCGTTCGTGCCATCGGGGCGTGACAGCATGGACGTGTTTGTCGAGCGGGCGGATGCGGCGTTGTATCAGGCCAAGCATTCGGGGCGAAACCGCGTGGCAACGTTGTCGATGGCGGGCGGTGTCGAGGCATTGATGCGTTCCGATCGTTGAAGTGTTGTTCCTGCCGGTGGTCCGCCTCTCGGGCCTGGCTGAATTGATCGTCTAGAGTTCCGTTAGCGCTGCCGACCCCGGCAGGCTCCCCCTCGCACGGACGATCGCCAACATGTTGATACCCCAAGCGTTGACAGCCGTTGCTTTGACCGTCGCAGCCGCTGCCATCTTCCCGCTGGCCAGCCACGCGCAATCGAAAATCACTGCCGCAGAAGCTCACGCGATCGGCGTGGATGCCTACATCTATTTTTACCCGCTGCTGAGCATGGACATTACCCGCAAGCAGTTCACCAACATCGAACCGGGCAAGGAATTCGGCAAAGGCCCGATGAACATGTTTGTGAGTGTGCCGCAGTATCCGCCGGCCGAGTTCAAAGGGGTGGTGCGGGCTAATTTCGACACCTTGTATTCGATTGCCTGGCTGGACTTGACCAAGGAACCGCTGGTGATCGCCGCGCCGGATACCGACGGGCGCTTCTACCTGTTGCCGATGCTGGATATGTGGACTGACGTGTTCGCTTCGCCGGGCTGGCGCACCACGGGCACCGAGGCCGGGCAATTTTTGGTGACGCCACCGGGGTGGACCGGCACGGTGCCCGCCGGGATGAGTCATCTGCCGGCACCCACGCCTTTTGTCTGGGTCATCGGCCGTACCAAGACCGACGGTGCGGCGGATTACGCGGCGGTGCACAAGATCCAGGCCGGCTACACGGTGACGCCGTTGTCCCGGTTGGGTAAGGAACCTGAAGCCGTCACCGTGAAGGTCGACCCGGCGGTGGACATGAAAACGCCGCCGAAGATTCAGGTCGATTCCATGTCGGCTGCCAATTACTTCACTTACGCGGCTGACCTGCTGAAGGTGAACCCGCCGCACAGCACCGACCAGCCAATGCTGGCGCAGATCAAGCGTATCGGCATCGAAGCCGGCAAGCCGTTCGACATGGACGCGCTGGACCCGCAGATCCGGGCCGCGCTGCAAACGGTGCCGCAGGATGCGCAGGCCTTGATGACCTGGAAAGTGCCGACCCTGGCGCGGGAAGTCAATGGCTGGTCGATGAACACCGACACCATGGGCGTCTACGGCAACTACTACCTCAAGCGCGCCATCGTTACGCAGATGGGGCTCGGTGCCAACCTGCCCGAGGATGCGATTTATCCGTTGAACATCGGCGACAGTGACGGCAAGCCGCTCGAGGGTGCAAACAAGTACGTGCTGCATTTCAACAAGGGCGAGGCGCCGCCGGTGAACGCCTTCTGGTCGATCACCCTGTATGACCCGGAAGGTTTCCAGGTCGGCAACTCGCTCAATCGTTTTGCGGTCAGTAGCTGGATGCCGTTCAAGGCCAACGCCGATGGCTCGCTGGACCTCTATTTCCAGAACGAAAGCCCCGGCAAGGATCTGGAGGCCAACTGGCTGCCGGCGCCCAAAGGCCCGTTCAACCTGACCATGCGTTTGTACGGCCCGAAAGCCGAGGCGCTGAATGGCCAATGGAACCCGCCGGCGGTCAAGCCGATGTAAGCCCCAGGCGACAAAAAGCAGCCAATGACTGCACGTCATCGGCTGCTTTTGCCTGTCCAGCTGCCCGTCCCGCCGCCAGCACCGCCGGTTCCACCTCCGGGGGCGCCGGTTCCACCACCCGCGCCGCTACCCGGACCATTGACGCCGGTGCTGCCGATTGACGAGCCGGGGCCATGACTGCGGCTGTAGTCACCGGAGGGTGCGCTGGGTCGGTTGTTGTCTGGCCGCATGGTTGGGTTGCGGGTGGCGCCCGATGTCGTACCGGGCGTGCCAGTGCCATTGCCATTGCCGGACGCCGCAAACATGGCCAGGGGCGTTGCCGACAACAATCCCGCCAAGAGCAGCGAAGTCATTCTGATGTTCATCATGGTCGTCTCCAGGGATGAGTCGTTACCTGATGCCGGTGTGTAGGGCTGCGCAAGCGCAGTAGAGTTTTTTCATTTCCGGTGATTGGCTAAATCAATTGTCGGCGGCAGTGCTTGATCCCGTATACATAGCGGCCACTGGCGGAGTAATCCGCCGCTTGCGTGCAAAAGGATTGAGCGATGAGCGAGCCATGCCTGACTGACCGTGCTTTGTATCTGCGACGCCTGGGCTTCGACGCACCTCCGGCACCGACCCTGGAAACCTTGCGCCAACTGCAACTGCGCCATACCGGCGTTTTCCCGTTTGAAAACCTCACCACATTATCCGGCGATCCGGTGCTGATCGACTTGCCGTCCATCGAGCAGAAGGTCTTGCATGACGGTCGTGGCGGTTACTGCTACGAACTCAACAACCTGTTCCTGGCCTTGCTTCAAGCACTGGGTTTCGACGCCCGTGCCATCAGCGGCCGGGTGGTGATGGGCCAGCCGGAGGGCGCCTGGACTGCCCGGACCCATCGCTTGAGCCTGGTTATCATCGATGACGTGCGCTACATCACCGACGTCGGCTTCGGCGGYATGGTACCGACCGCGCCCCTGTTGCTCGATTCCCGCGCCGAACAACTCACCCCTCACGAGCCGTATCGCATCGACCTGCACGTCGACGGCTTTACCCTGCGCGCCAACGTTGCGGGGGAATGGCGAGCGATGTACATCTTCGACCTGCAACGCCAGGAGAATATCGATTTTGCCGTGGGCAACTGGTACGTCTCGACCCACCCCGAGTCGACTTTCGCCGAGCAATTGATGGCGGCGCGCACCGGGGAGGGGTGGCGGCGTACGCTCAACAACGGCAACTTCGCGATCCACCGGATTGGCCACGACAGCGAGCGGCGGCAGGTGACGGATGTGCAGGAATTGATCGGCCTGCTGGGCAGCGAGTTCGGCATTCGCGTACCGGAACAGGCGCAATTGGTGCGGACACTGGAACGATTGATCGCAGCGCCGCAATAGCGGGCTGATCGTAGACATCACCAAGGGCTGATCCGATTGATCGGCCCTTGGTGTTTCAGGGCCGAATACCCGGCTCCATCACCCGTTGAATTTCGCGCAAGGCCTCTGCCAGTTTCTGCTCCAGGCCCTTGAGTTCGGCAGGGGTGAGGGTTGGTTTCAGTTGTGTGGTCTTGCCTTCGTTGAGCAGGGCCCGGCGCAACGTATTGTTGATCGCCGTCTGGTAGCCGTACCCCTCGTTTTCTGCCAGTGCGCGGGCGGCTTCGATGACAGCGTCATCGAGCATGATGGTAATGCGGGTCTTGCCTTTGGCGGGCACCACGGCCCCGCGCCTGGCGTTGCTGAAATCGTATTCGTCTTTCATCGGTCATGCCTCCAGGTACTGACGGCGCTCGCTTTTGGTGGCGATGCGCGCGGAAATGATTCGAACGAAATCCGGATCGCGATGGGTGTACGCGACGACCAGCAATCGGCCTTTGGCATCCCGCCCCAGGGTGATTCAGCGTTGTTCATCATGGTGGTTGTCCTCGATGGTCAGCGCTCGTTCGTCATGGAATACCGGTTCAGTCTCTGCGAGGCTGATGCCTTGGTGCTTGAGTTTGTTGGCTGCGTTCTTTGCCTTGTGGAACTGAATTTCGAATGGCTTCATTATGCATACTTTATATGTATATAGAAGAGGCGGGCCTTACCGATGGTCGCCAGGAATTCGAAAGACTAGCCAGCACCCGCGTTTGGACAGGGAGGGATGTATTTCAAGGTTTTTTGGCGGGGCCTGGAGGGTGGGTAGCAGGTGGAAATGGACAGGTATCCATTTTGTGACTGATAAGTTGTATACAACTCTATAGACATTTGTCCTGACTATTGCATACAGTGTGCGAATAACAAAAACCAGGGAACCCCCTACCATGAAAACGCCCCATGTTTCACACCAACGGCCCGAGGACGAAAATCTTGGGATCGGCGCGAATATGGCTTATGGCCTGCAACATGTTCTGACCATGTATGGCGGTATTGTCGCGGTGCCATTGATCATCGGCCAGGCGGCCGGGCTCTCGCCGGCGGACATCGGTTTGTTGATTGCTGCTTCATTGTTTGCGGGGGGGCTGGCAACGTTGCTGCAAACCCTGGGTTTACCGTTTTTTGGTTGTCAATTGCCGCTGGTACAGGGCGTGTCCTTCTCCGGCGTCGCGACCATGGTGGCGATTGTCAGCAGTGGCGGGGAGGGCGGGTTTCAGTCGGTGTTGGGTGCGGTGATAGCGGCGTCCCTGATCGGGTTGCTGATAACCCCGGTGTTCTCGCGTATCACCAGGTTCTTCCCGCCGCTGGTGACCGGGATCGTGATTACCACCATCGGCCTGACGCTGATGCCGGTAGCCGCGCGCTGGGCTATGGGCGGCAACAGCCACGCGCCGGAATTCGGCAGCATGGCGAACATCGGTCTGGCGGCGGTGACATTGGTGCTGGTGCTGCTGCTGAGCAAAATCGGCAGTGCGACCATCTCCCGCCTGTCGATTCTGCTGGCCATGGTCATCGGTACGGTGATCGCGGTGTTCCTCGGCATGGCGGATTTCTCGTCTGTAACCCAGGGCCCGATGTTCGGCTTCCCGACGCCGTTCCATTTCGGCATGCCGACCTTTCACTTCGCTGCGATCCTGTCGATGTGCATCGTGGTGATGGTGACGCTGGTGGAAACTTCGGCGGATATTCTGGCCGTCGGTGAGATCATCGGCACCAAGGTCGATTCCAGGCGCCTGGGCAACGGTCTGCGTGCCGACATGCTGTCGAGCATGTTCGCGCCGATCTTCGGATCCTTCACCCAGAGCGCTTTCGCCCAGAACGTCGGCCTGGTGGCGGTCACCGGCATCAAGAGCCGCTACGTGGTGGCCACTGGCGGTCTGTTCCTGGTGATCCTCGGCCTGCTGCCGTTCATGGGCCGGGTTATCGCCGCCGTGCCGACCTCGGTACTGGGTGGCGCCGGCATCGTGCTGTTCGGCACCGTCGCGGCCAGCGGCATTCGGACCTTGTCCAAGGTCGACTACCGCAACAACGTCAATCTGATCATTGTCGCCACCTCCATCGGCTTCGGCATGATCCCGATCGCGGCGCCGAACTTCTACGATCACTTCCCAAGCTGGTTCGCGACCATTTTCCATTCGGGCATCAGCTCGTCAGCGATCATGGCTATCGTGCTGAACCTGACCTTCAACCATCTCACCGCCGGTAACTCTGACCAGCAATCGGTGTTTGCGGCCGGTACCGAGCGGGTGCTGCGTTATCAGGATCTGGCGGCGTTGCGCGAAGGGGACTACTTCAGCGACGGTAAACTGCACGATTGCGACGGCAAGGAGATTCCGGTGCTGGAATCGGAACACGGCGTGGCAGAACCACGGGCGGTGCACGCGAAAAGCAGTGAGCATGTCTAAAGGCTGGTAGATCAAAAGATCGCAGCCTGCGGCAGCTCCTACATGGAACTGCCGCAGGCTGCGATCTTTTGACTTTATGAAAAACTACAAAAAAGCCCCTGATCCTTTCGATACCCCATGAACAGGGCCGCAGCATGTGTGATCGCTCGGAAAAGTCGTTCAAAACGGTCGATTTGTGACTATAAAACTAATCGGTCACAAGTTGTCAGTCTTCGATAGGGTGAGTAAGCTGTGCTCATGAATCAGCCATCAAAATCTTCATCTTCGCCCAGCCCCCGTGGCCCAGCCGATCACGACATTCGAGACCAGATTGTCGCGGCGGCCAATGAACATTTCAGTCAGTACGGCTACGGCAAAACCACGGTTTCCGACCTGGCAAAGGCCATCGGGTTTTCAAAGGCCTACATCTACAAATTTTTTGATTCCAAGCAGGCGATCGGTGAAGCCATCTGCGCAAATTGTCTGGCAGAAATCGTCGCGGCTGTGGAGCAGGCAATCAATGTAGAAGACCTGTCGCCGACGGAGCGCTTTCGACGCTTGGTCAAAACTGTGATCGCCACAGGTGTGAATCTGTTCTTCAACGACCGAAAACTGTATGACATTGCAGCGTTCGCGGCGTCGGAAAGCTGGCCCAGTTCGCAGGTTTATGACGCACAGATCAAACACTTCGTGTTGCAAATCGTGCGGGAAGGGCGAGAAATTGGCGAATTTGAACGCAAGACTCCACTGGACGAGACAGTAGAAGCGATACATCTCGCGCTGCGGCCATTCGTCAATCCTTTGCTGCTGCAGTACAACCTCGATTTCGTCGAGGAAGCGCCCACGCTCACCTCCAACCTCATCTTGCGTAGCCTCATGCCTTGACCCTCGGCTAAAGGTTTACGGCATACCCGGGTAAGCACCAGATCATCAAAACGGCTTTTCACTTTGCCCTTCTTCTCATCCGTCGAAGGGCATTTTATTTATCTGCTTTGTGACTATTGACTGAATTGGTCACATGAATAAGTATGGGGATGCGTCGCTTCTACTGTTTCATCTCAGTGATACCCATAGAGTTCAAACAATGCAAACAATATTGCTCAAGAGCCCATTGGGCCTTGCTGTCGTGCTCGCATCCTCAAACGTTTTTGCAAGCGGCTTCGCTCTCAATGAACAAAGCATCAGTGGGATGGGATCCGGGTTTGCCGGTCGCTCCTCCTCCGCTGAAGATGCGAGCACGGTCTTCGGTAATCCCGCGGGAATGTCCCGCTTGAAAAGAGAGCAGGTCAGCGTGGGGGCGGCGACGCTTTTCGCCAAGTCCGACATAAGCCAGACCCGCAGTACATTCGGAGGTCAGGAAGATGGTGACATGGTGCCCACGACCACGGTGCCTATGGGTTACTACGTCAAACCCATCGATGAGCATTGGGCGTTCGGTGTTGGTTTTTATGTACCGTTCGGTCTGATGACCGATTATGGCAGCGGTTATGCCGGGCGTTACTACGCCAACAAAAGCGAGGTCACGACACTTACGTTCCAGCCCACCGTCAGCTATGCCTTTAACGACAAGGTTTCGATCGGGTTCGGTCCGACCATCAACCGTATCAGCGGTGAGCTGTCCGGTATGGTGCCCAACCCACTCAGTCCTGGTCGCAACGACGGAAAACTCAAAAGCTCTGGCGACGACACGGCCCTCGGTTTCAACGCCGGTATCCTGGTGCAGGCTACAGACCGAACCCGTTTGGGCATGACCTACCATTCCAGGGTCAGTTATCAATTGGATGCCAAGACCAAGGTCACTGACGGCATCTTTAGCGTGTTGGGGGTCAGCGGCCGGAGTTATGACGCTTCGCTGGATGTGGATACACCAGAGTCAGTGGATTTCTCGGTGACTCATCAGCTTGATAACGACTGGACCCTCTACTTGGGGAGCACCTGGACTCGCTGGAGTCGCTTCAAAGAGTTAACCATCGAGAACACAGGTTTACCCCCTGCGTTGAGCGGCGCGCTAGGCACCATTACCGAAGAACAGAATTGGCACGATACATGGGCTCACGCTATTGGTACGGCGTATCAACTGAACAACCAATGGGTACTTCGCGCAGGTTTGTCGGTTGATCAGTCGCCCACCAACAACACCAACCGGGGACCACGCATTCCTACAGGCGACCGGAAGGTTATCAGCTTCGGTGCTGGCTGGACTCCGGCGGACAACGTCACGATCGATGTTGCTTATTCCTACCTGTGGGAGGAGAGCGTGCAGGTCAACGAAACCTCGCCGACCAGAGGTGCATACAGTGCCAAATACAAGAACAGTGCGAGCGGGCTCGGTACTTCTGTCAGTTACCGTTTCTAGTTGAGTACTGTTACACGATAACTGTCCGGTCGGGAGCACGCGTTGCCTCCCGACCTTTAAGAGCACATCTCGAGCCTTTCTGTAGTGCTACGTCACCTTATCAGGTCATCGTGTCGCAACAGGCTGGGCTTCAAGAGGTTGCCAGCCACCACCTAGCGACTTGAATGCCGCAACCGCCGCTCGTGCCGATTCCGTTCGTGCTTGCGCTCGGGCATCAGAAGCCTGCAGCATCGTCTCGTCGGCGTGCAGYACATCGATCAGGCTGGCCGTGCCTTTCTCATAGGCAATGAACGACGATTGGCGAGCCTGCGTCAGAGACGCCTCTCCCCCGGTGAGGATGGTTGCTTGAGCTTCCCGATTCACCAGGGCGGAGAGCGCGTTCTCGACATCCTCGGTGGCGCGCAGCACGGACTGACGGTAAGCGGCCAGGGTTTCGGCTTCCTGTCCCTTGGCTTGGTCGATTTGGGCGTTAATACGACCGAAGTCGAAGAGTCTCCAGCGTAGACCCAATACGCCCGCCGACTGGCTGGCGCCGCTGGTGAAAAGGTTGCCTGCGGATACAGCCGTGGCACTGCCCAGCAATGCGCTAAGGGAGAATTTCGGGTAGTACTCGGCAATCGCCTCCCCGATGCGTGCGTTTGAGGCGGCGAGACGGCGCTCAGCCACAATGAGATCTGGTCTGCGGCGCAGCAAATCGGCCGGCGTTCCCATCGCCTTCAACTGCGGTGCTACAGGAATGCTCCCCGCACTTGCCAGTTGCGTGCGGTGAGTGCCAGGTGGCGTGCCGAGCATCACATCCAGCGCATTCATGGCAGCATCCAGACCGGTCTGCAGGACCGGCACTGTCGCTTGGCCCTGCGATAGCTCCCCCTCGGTCTGGCGAACCTGGTAGTTGGCGGCGAGCCCCTTGCTGTAGAGCAATTGGACTTTCTCTAGTAGCGCCTGCTGCGTTTTGACTTGCCGATTCGCAATGTCCAGCCGGGCCTGCAGTCCGCGGATAGTGATGTAGATATCAGCGGTCTGCGCGGCGATGGCCAGTCGTGTGGCAGCGGCGCCCGCCTGGGAAGCCTGGTACTCGGCCAGGGCAGCCTCGCGTGCGCGGCGCAATCCGCCAAAGACATCTGCCTCCCAGCTGGCATCGAGGTTGGCCTCGTAGGAACTTGCGTACCGATCATTGCCAGGCGTTGAGTTCAACACCTGGCCGAGCGGCGTCTCGATTGACTGGTAGGAGCGCGCGGCCTGTCCGCTGATGTTCCCTGAGGGGAGTAAAGCGGCATTTGCAGCACCTAGTCCGGCCCGCGCCTGCGTGACTCGCGCCGACGCCTGCGCCAGGTCCAGATTCTGCTCAAGCGCCTTGGAGATGAATTCGGTTAGCACTGGATCGCCAAAGCCTTCCCACCAGGCTGCAAGGCTGGTCGGCGTCGCTCCACGCCGCTGTTCGACAGAGAGCTGACCCAGGTAACGATCCGAAAGCGGAGCCTCTGGACGATGGTAGTCCGGACCGACCGCGCAACCTGCCAATAAGCCGGCGCTGACCAAAAGAGCAATGGGACGGAGGGGCGGCATTGAGATTCCTTCGATAGAGGATGTTTGTGACCATATTACGCAATAGTCACACTCTGTCAATTGAGGCGATTTGAGCAAATTTTTGGTTTTCCTCGTTGATAACGGCGGTTTCTGTGTTGAGCTTGAGACACTGGATGTTTCATGGTTTGTGACCATTGACACTTATAGTCACCTGGCTGAGAATATGACGCTCGTCCTATTTTTAAGTAAGGGAACCTATGCGCCGGCTTCGACCTTTCCCTATTGCCGCTTGCTTGTTGCCTCTCGTCCTGACGGCGTGCGGTGATTCATCCACCGTTGAAGATCCACGCACGCATGCCCCTTTGGTGAGGTCCACTGCTGTTCAGGCTTCGTCCGACGTCTCGCGTTCCTTCACTGGTGTAGTGGCTGCCCGCGTCCAGGGCGACCTTGGCTTTCGGGTATCAGGCAAGGTACTTGAGCGTCTGGTTGATACCGGTCAGACCGTTAAACGTGGTCAGCCACTCATGCGCCTCGACCCAATCGACCTGGGGTTGCAGGCGCGAGCACAGCAAGAGTCGGTCATAGCGGCTCGGGCCCGAGCCAGGCAGACAGCCGATGACGAGGCGCGATACCGCAGTCTGGTTGCCGCAGGCGCTATTTCTGCATCGGCCTATGACCAGATCAAAGCCGCAGCCGATACCGCAAAGGCGCAGCTCAGCGCTGCAGACGCGCAGGCTGACGTTGCCCGTAATGCTTCTGGTTATGCGGTGCTGTTTGCGGATTCCGACGGCGTTGTGGTGGAGACGCTCGCCGAGCCAGGACAAGTTGTCAGCCCGGGACAGCCCGTGGTTCGACTGGCGCGGGCAGGGCAGCGCGAAGCGATCGTGCACCTGCCCGAGACGTTGCGCCCCGCAGCAGGATCCACCGCGCAGGCGACGCTTTATGGCAATGCCACGGATGCTGTTACAGCGAAGCTGAGGCTGCTTTCTGACTCGGCCGACCGAATGACACGTACCTTCGAGGCGCGGTATGTGCTTGACGGCGCGCTGGCCAATGCACCGATAGGTTCGACCGTCACGCTTCGGATCGCTGAGGGCACCACGCAAGGGCAGGGGCTGCAAGTACCGATCGCAGCCGTTTATGACCCAGGCCAAGGCTCTGGCGTGTGGGTCATCGCCGGTACACCGGCGAAGGTGGCCTGGCGACCTGTACAAGTCCTGGGCTTGAGCGACGACACAGTGCGAGTCGCGGGCGACCTTAAAGTCGGCGAGCAGATCGTAGCGTTAGGCGCACATCTGTTGCGCGAAGGTGAAGAGGTGAGATTGCCTCAACAGGATGGCGTCAAAGTTGCCGGGGGTCGTCCATGAGCGAGGGGCGCTTCAATCTTTCCGCGATCGCCGTTCGTGAGCGCTCTATCACGGTATTTCTGATCTTCCTGATTGCCGTTGCGGGCATCTTGTCGTTCTTTCAGCTGGGGCGTGCGGAAGATCCTCCGTTTACGGTCAAGCAGTTGACGGTCATTACCGCGTGGCCGGGCGCCACGGCACAGGAGATGCAGGATCAGGTAGCAGAGCCACTTGAAAAACGCCTGCAAGAACTGAAATGGTACGACCGCACGGAAACCTACACCCGTCCTGGCCTTGCTTTCACGATGGTGTCACTGCTCGATAGTACGCCGCCCTCGCAAGTGCAGGAGGAGTTCTATCAGGCGCGTAAAAAACTCGACGACGAGGCCAGGAAGCTGCCGGCGGGTGTCATCGGGCCAATGGTCAACGACGAGTTTTCGGACGTGACATTTGCGCTTTTCGCCCTGAAAGCCAAAGGCGAGCCGCAGCGACTGTTGGTGCGTGATGCAGAGTCGTTGCGCCAACAACTTTTGCATGTGCCGGGCGTGAAGAAGGTCAACATCATTGGGGAGCAGCCCGAACGTATCTTTGTTTCCTTTTCGCATGATCGGTTGGCCACCTTGGGTGTATCTCCTCAGGACATCTTTGCCGCGCTGAATAATCAAAACGTGCTCACGCCCGCCGGTTCGATCGAAACCAATGGGCCACAGGTCTTCCTCCGGCTGGATGGCGCCCTCGATAAGGTGCAAAAGATTCGTGACACACCCATTGCGGTTCAGGGGCGCACGCTCAAACTCGCCGACGTGGCGACGATCGAACGTGGGTATGAAGATCCGGCAACCTTTCTCGTGCGCAATAACGGTGAAGAAGCCTTGTTGCTGGGGATCGTGATGCGTGAGGGCTGGAACGGCCTTGACCTCGGCAAGGCGTTGGACGCGGAGACGGTCAAGATAAATGAAGGCATGCCTTTGGGCATGACGCTCTCCAAGGTCACCGATCAATCTGTAAATATCGATTCGGCCGTCGGCGAGTTCATGGTCAAATTCTTCGTCGCGCTGCTTGTGGTGATGCTTGTCTGCTTTCTCAGCATGGGCTGGCGGGTAGGCGTTGTGGTCGCTGCGGCGGTGCCATTGACGTTGGCCGTGGTGTTTGTGGTGATGGCGGCCACAGGAAAGAACTTTGACCGTATTACCCTCGGCTCGTTGATTCTGGCGCTCGGACTGCTGGTGGACGACGCCATCATCGCTATCGAAATGATGGTGGTGAAAATGGAAGAGGGCTACGACCGCATCAAAGCTTCCGCGTACGCCTGGAGTCATACGGCCGCGCCGATGCTTTCCGGTACGCTGGTGACGGCTATCGGCTTTATGCCCAACGGCTTCGCGCAATCGACAGCCGGCGAGTACACCAGCAACATGTTCTGGATCGTGGGCATTGCCCTGATTGCCTCCTGGGTGGTTGCGGTCGCTTTTACCCCATACCTGGGGGTGAAGATGTTACCGAACATCAAGAAAGTCGAGGGTGGTCACGCGGCCATCTACAACACCCCTAACTACAACCGCTTCCGCCAGGTTTTGACGCGAGTCGTCGCTCGCAAATGGCTGGTGGCCGGCATTGTCATCGCTTCGTTTGTCGTGGCGATCCTCGGCATGAGCCTGGTCAAGAAGCAGTTCTTTCCTACCTCGGACCGTCCCGAGGTATTGATTGAAGTGCAAATGCCTTATGGAGCCTCCATTGAGCAGACCAGCGCCACCACCGCCAAGATAGAGACCTGGCTGCAAAAGCAGGCTGAGGCAAAGATCGTAACGGCCTATATCGGGCAAGGCGCGCCGCGCTTCTATCTGGCAATGGCGCCGGAACTCCCTGATCCGTCGTTCGCGAAGATTGTGGTGCTGACGGACAGCCAGGAGGCGCGCGAGACCCTCAAGTTCCGTATCCGCGAAGCGGCGGCCGAGGGACTTGCCCCAGAAGCGCGTGTCAGGGTGACTCAGCTTGTGTTCGGGCCGTACTCGCCATTCCCTGTTGCCTACCGGGTGATGGGACCTGATCCGTCAACGTTGCGCGAGATTGCGGGCCAGGTACAGGACGTGTTGCAGTCGAGCCCGATGATGAGAACCGTCAACACCGATTGGGGGCCGCTGACGCCGACGCTGCATTTTGCTCTGGATCAGGATCGCCTGGAGGCGGTGGGGTTGACGTCAAATTCAGTCGCGCAGCAATTGCAGTTCCTGCTGGCCGGAGTACCGATCACCGCGGTTCGTGAGGACATTCGTTCGGTGCAGGTGGTTGGTCGCGCAGCGGGTGATATCCGGCTCGATCCCGCCAAGATAGAAGGCTTTACGTTGGTAGGTACGGCGGGTCAGCGGATTCCGTTGTCCCAGGTGGGAGCGGTCGATGTGCGTATGGAAGATCCGGTCCTGCGGCGTCGTGACCGCACACCGACCATCACCGTGCGTGGTGACATTGCCGAAGGCTTGCAGCCACCGGACGTCTCGAGCGTGATCATGAAGGAGCTACAGCCGGTCATCGACAAGCTGCCTGGCGGATACCGGATTGAGCAGGCGGGTGCAATCGAGGAGTCGGGCAAGGCCGGTAAAGCGATGTTGCCGCTATTCCCGATCATGATTGCCATGACGCTGCTGGTCATCATTGTGCAGGTCCGTTCGATCTCGGCGATGATCATGGTGTTCCTCACTTCGCCACTGGGGTTGATTGGTGTGGTGCCGACACTGCTTATCTTCCAGCAGCCGTTTGGTATCAACGCTCTGGTCGGTCTAATCGCCCTTTCGGGCATTTTGATGCGCAATACGCTGATTCTGATTGGGCAAATCCATCACAACGCGCAAGAAGGGCTGGACCCGTTTCATGCAGTGGTCGAAGCCACGGTACAAC
>NZ_JBFUIC010000057.1:0-26508 GCF_056402075.1 Pseudomonas sp. P4_C3 | reverse complement strand
TTGTAATTGAGTGACTCGCTAAATGGTCGAATGGCTGTAGTGCAAATCGACACCCCCTCGACAAAATTGTTGTAGAAGACACTTTGGCAGGTTTCTTTTCGACCGCCATTTCGCTACACCGTATTTCTGGCGAGCCTGTCCAACGATCAAAGGAATGTGTCCCGTATGGCAATTCTGGAACTCACTACACTCATCCCCGGCCGCACGCCCGAACAGGTCCTCGACTTCTGCCTGGAAGGGGTCAACTTTCCGAAGATTTTCCCCGAGCGCATTACCCCGCTGGGCGATGTCGATCTGAACAACCTGCGGATTGAAGCCGGGCGGCAATTCCGCTTTCGCCACTGGATGTTCAATGTGATTCCGTCGAGCTGGACGGTGGTGATTCGTGAAGTCGGCGAGTGGCATTTCATCGACGAGATGCTCAACGGGCCGATGCGTGCCTTTCGTCATGAACATCGGGTCGAGGCGGGAGAGGGCGGTACGCTATACACCGACCGGGTGACGTATTCGGCGATTGGCGGTGCGTTGGTGGAAGCGCTGCTTGTGAATTCCTATATGCGGCGGATTTTCGAGGCGCGACATCGGAACATGCTGCAATTGCTTAAGTAGCGCCGGGATCTTGTGGGAGCGAGCCTGCTCGCGATGGCGTCAGATCAGTCACCTGCGATGTTGAATGACATAGCGCTATCGCGAGCAGGCTCGCTCCCACGGGGGTAAGGTTTGTATCCAGTTTTGTACGCTGATACATGACAATTTATGTTTGACCATAGGTCGTAGGACAATTTCGTGGTTAACTTCGGCCTCGTCAAAATTCTCCACCACAACGTTCAGAAGGACTCCGTTCATGGCTCAAGTCACTCTTAAAGGCAACCCGGTTCAAGTCAACGGCCAACTGCCACAAGCCGGTTCCAAGGCGCCAGCCTTTTCCCTGGTTGCCGGCAATCTGTCCGACGTCACCCTGAAAGACTTTGCCGGCAAGCGCAAAGTACTGAACATCTTCCCAAGCATTGATACCCCGACGTGCGCCACTTCCGTGCGCCAGTTCAACGCCAAGGCCAGCGACGTGGCCAACACTGTCGTACTGTGCATCTCCGCTGACCTGCCGTTCGCCCAAGCCCGCTTCTGCGGCGCCGAAGGCCTGGAAAACGTACAGAACCTGTCGACCCTGCGCGGTGCCGAGTTCATCCAGAACTACGGCGTGGCCATCGCCGACGGCCCGCTCAAAGGCCTGACCGCTCGTGCCGTTGTGGTTCTGGACGAAAACGACAACGTGCTGCACAGCGAACTGGTTGGCGAAATCGCTGACGAGCCGAACTACGAAGCGGCACTTGCTGTTCTGAAATAAGTCTGGCTTTACAATGTTTAACGGCCTGGCCCTGTCCAGGCCGTTTTCATTTGTGCTTCAGTGCCTTACACAAAACCACTGCTACGTAAGCCAAAGGTAAATTGCCGGTAAAGGCGCTTTGCTTAAAACCCGCCAGTGCTTATCGTTCAGCCTCATGTAAAAAAGCCCACGCGCCCAATGGTTGATCACTCAATGCAATCCTCCGCTTCCCATAGTCCTCGTCGCTGGCTGTTCGGCCTGCTTGTCCTGTTGGTCATCGCCGCCCTGTGCTGGAAATTCTGGCCCGGCAGCGCTGCACCCAAAGAGGCTGCGGGGCAGAAAGCCGTCGCGGGGCATACCGGCAGGTCAGGCGGAATGCGACCTGGATTCGGCGGGGCGTCCGGGCCGGTACCGGTGCGAGTGGCGCCGGCAGTCACTGGTGATTTCCCTCTGTACTTCAAGGCGCTGGGCACGGTCACGGCGCTGAACACCATCAATGTCCGCAGCCGCGTCGGCGGTGAGCTGGTCAAGATCTATTTCGAAGAAGGGCAGATGGTCAAGGCCGGCGACCTGCTGGCCGAAATCGATCCGCGTCCGTACCAGAACGCCTTGCTCCAGGCCGAAGGCACCTTGCTGCAGAATCAGGCGCAGCTGAAAAACGCCCAGGTCGATGTCGAGCGTTATCGCGGCCTGTACCGCGAAGACAGTATTGCCAAGCAGACCCTGGACACCGCCGAAGCGCTGGTCGGTCAGTTCCAGGGCACCGTCAAGACCAATCAGGCGGCGGTCAACGATGCCAAGCTCAATCTCGAATTCACCCGGATCCGCGCACCGATCACCGGTCGCGTCGGCCTGCGTCAACTGGACGTCGGTAACCTGGTCGCGGCCAACGACACCACTGCATTGGCGATCATCACCCAGACCCAACCGATCAGCGTGGCCTTCACCTTGCCGGAAAACAGCCTCGACACCGTGCTCGCCCGTTATCGCAGCGGCGCCAAACTGCCGGCTGAAGCCTGGGACCGCGGTGATACCAAACTGCAAGCCACGGGCGTGCTGCAGAGCCTGGACAACCAGATCGACGTCACCACCGGCACCCTGAAATTCAAGGCCCGTTACGAGAACCGCGATCAGTCGCTGTTCCCCAATCAGTTCGTCAATGTGCGCCTGCTGGCCGACACCCTCAAGGACGTCGTACTGGCGCCTTCCGCCGCGATCCAGTTCGGCACCAACGGCACGTTCGCCTATGTCCTGGACGGTGACAAGAAGGTCAAGATCCGTCAGTTGAAAGTCGGCGCCAGTGACGGCCTGAACACTGTGGTCACCGAAGGCCTGTCGGCGGGCGATCGGGTCGTATTGGAAGGCACTGACCGCCTGAAGGACGGCAGCGACGTGGAGGTGGTCAACGACCGCCAGGACGTGCCGACCACGCCAACCGAACACCTGCAAGGCAAGTCGGCGGCCGACGCGGCTGAGCCTGCGACCACTGACAAGGCGAAAAAGGACGGCGCATGAATCTCTCGCGGCTGTTCATCCTTCGCCCGGTAGCCACCACGCTGAGCATGCTGGCCATTATCCTGGCCGGCGTCATCGCCTATCGGCTGCTGCCGGTGTCGGCGCTGCCCCAGGTCGATTACCCGACCATTCGCGTCATGACCCTGTATCCCGGCGCCAGCCCGGATGTCATGACCAGCGCAGTGACTGCGCCACTTGAGCGGCAGTTCGGGCAGATGCCCGGCCTGACGCAAATGACCTCCACCAGTTCCGGCGGGGCGTCGGTGCTGACCCTGCGGTTCAGCCTCGACATCAACATGGACGTGGCCGAGCAACAAGTTCAGGCGGCGATCAACGCCGCGACCAACTTGCTGCCCAAGGACCTGCCGGCACCGCCGGTGTACAACAAGGTCAACCCGGCCGACACGCCGGTGCTGACTCTGGCCATCACCTCCAAGACCATGCTGTTGCCCAAGCTCAACGATCTGGTCGATACGCGCATGGCACAGAAGATTGCCCAGATCAGCGGCGTCGGCATGGTCAGCATTGCCGGTGGCCAGCGCCAGGCSGTGCGGATCAAGGTCAACCCCGAGGCCCTGGCGGCCAACGGCCTGAACCTGTCGGATGTGCGCACCCTGATCGGCGCCTCCAACGTCAACCAGCCCAAGGGTAACTTCGACGGCCCGACCCGGGTCTCGATGCTCGATGCCAACGATCAACTGACGTCGCCCAAGGACTACGCCAATCTGATTCTGGCCTACGCCAACGGCGCACCGTTGCGACTCAAGGACGTCGCGGAAATCGTCGACGGCGCCGAGAACGAGCGTCTGGCCGCTTGGGCCAACGAGAACCAGGCCGTGCTGCTGAACATCCAGCGTCAGCCCGGCGCCAACGTCATCGAGGTGGTGGACCGGATCAAGGCCCTGTTGCCGAGCATCACCGACAACCTGCCGGCCGGCCTCGACGTGGTGGTGCTGACCGACCGCACCCAGACCATCCGCGCCTCGGTCAAGGACGTGCAGCATGAATTGCTGATCGCCATCGCCCTGGTGGTCATGGTCACCTTCCTGTTCCTGCGTCGCGCCAGCGCCACGATCATTCCATCGGTGGCCGTACCGCTGTCGCTGATCGGTACGTTCGGCGTGATGTACCTGGCAGGGTTCTCGGTCAACAACCTGACCCTGATGGCCCTGACCATCGCCACCGGTTTCGTGGTGGACGATGCGATCGTCATGCTGGAGAACATTGCGCGCTTCATCGAGGAGGGCGACAGCCCGCTGAACGCGGCGCTCAAGGGTGCCAAACAGATCGGTTTCACCCTGATCTCCCTGACGTTGTCGCTGATCGCCGTGCTGATCCCGCTGCTGTTCATGGCGGACGTGGTCGGGCGGCTATTCCGCGAGTTCGCCATTACGCTGGCGGTGGCGATCCTGATTTCCCTGGTGGTTTCCCTGACCCTGACGCCGATGATGTGCGCGCGGTTGCTCAAGCGTGAACCCAAGGAAGCAGAGCAGGGCCGCTTCTACCGTGCCAGCGGCGCGTTCATCGACTGGATGATCGCCGCCTACGGACGCAAGTTGCAGTGGGTGCTCAAGCACCAGCCACTGACCTTGATGGTGGCCATTGGCACATTAGCGCTGACGGTATTCCTCTACATGGTGGTGCCCAAGGGTTTCTTCCCGGTGCAGGACACCGGCGTCATCCAGGGCATTTCCGAAGCGCCGCAATCGATTTCCTTCACCGCCATGAGCGAGCGCCAGCAGGAACTGGCCAAGGTCATCCTGGCCGACCCGGCGGTCGAGAGCCTGTCCTCCTACATTGGCGTGGATGGCGACAACTCGACCCTCAACAGCGGTCGGTTGCTGATCAACCTCAAGTCGCACCACAACCGCGACCTGAGCGCCACGCAAGTGATTGCCCGGCTGCAACCGGAGCTGGACAAACTGGTCGGCATCCGCCTGTTCATGCAGCCGGTGCAGGACCTGACCATCGAAGACCGGGTCAGCCGCACGCAGTACCAGTTCAGCATGTCGTCGCCGGATTCGGAGTTGCTGAGCCTGTGGAGCGGGCGTCTGGTGGAGGCCTTGGCCGACCGGCCGGAGTTGACCGACGTCGCCAGCGATTTGCAGGACAAGGGCTTGCAGGTCTACCTGGTGATCGACCGCGATGCGGCATCGCGGGTCGGGGTGTCGGTGTCGAACATCACCGATGCGCTGTACGACGCCTTTGGTCAGCGGCAGATTTCCACCATCTACACCCAGGCCAGTCAGTACCGCGTGGTGCTGCAATCGCAGGCCGGCGAGAAGATCGGCCCGGATGCGTTGAACCAGATTCACGTCAAGACCACCGATGGCGGGCAGGTGCGCCTGTCCAGCCTGGCGCATATCGAGGAGCGCCAGGCGCAACTGGCGATCACCCATATCGGCCAGTTCCCGGCAGTGATGATGTCCTTCAACCTGGCGCCCGGCGTGGCGCTGGGGCATGCGGTCGAGATCATCGAGCAGGTGCAGAAGGACATCGGCATGCCGATTGGCGTGCAGACCCAGTTCCAGGGCGCGGCGCAGGCGTTCCAGGCTTCGCTGTCGAGCACTTTGCTGCTGATCCTGGCGGCGGTGGTGACCATGTACATCGTGCTGGGCGTGCTCTACGAGAGCTACATCCACCCGATCACCATTCTTTCGACCCTGCCTTCGGCGGCGGTGGGCGCCTTGCTGGCGTTGATCCTCAGCGGCAACGACCTGGGCATGATCGCGATCATCGGCATCATTCTGCTGATCGGCATCGTCAAGAAGAACGCGATCATGATGATCGACTTCGCCCTCGACGCCGAGCGCAACCAGGGCATGGACCCGCAAACGGCGATCTATCAGGCGGCCTTGCTGCGTTTTCGGCCGATCCTGATGACCACCCTGGCCGCGTTGTTCGGTGCCGTGCCGTTGATGCTGGCCACCGGTTCCGGCGCAGAACTGCGCCAGCCGCTGGGTCTGGTGATGGTTGGCGGATTGCTGCTGAGCCAGGTTCTGACGCTGTTCACAACGCCTGTGATCTACCTGTACTTCGACCGTCTCGGTCGGCGCTGGGGTCGCAAGCCTGAGTCCGTGGAAGCGGTAGAGCAGCCATGAACCTTTCGGGACCTTTCATCAAACGCCCGGTGGCGACCATGCTGCTGAGCCTGGCGATCATGCTGCTGGGTGGCGTGAGCTTCGGTTTGCTGCCCGTGTCGCCGCTGCCGCAAATGGACTTTCCGGTGATCGTGGTCCAGGCCAGTCTGCCCGGGGCCAGCCCCGAGGTGATGGCATCGACCGTGGCCACGCCGCTGGAACGCTCTTTCGGCGCCATTGCCGGGGTCAACACCATGAGCAGCCGGTCCAGCCAGGGATCGACCCGGGTGATCCTGCAATTCGACCTCGACCGCGACATCAACGGCGCGGCGCGGGAAGTGCAGGCGGCCATCAATGCCTCGCGCAACCTGCTGCCGAGCGGGATGCGCAGCATGCCGACCTACAAGAAGGTCAACCCGTCCCAGGCGCCGATCATGGTGCTGTCGCTGACCTCGGATGTGCTGGAAAAAGGCCAGCTCTATGACCTGGCCTCGACGATCCTGTCCCAGAGCCTGTCCCAGGTGCAGGGCGTCGGCGAGGTGCAGATCGGCGGCAGTTCCCTGCCGGCGGTACGTATCGAGCTCGAACCGCAGTCGCTGAACCAGTACGGCGTGGCCCTGGACGATGTGCGCAACACCATCGCCAATGCCAACGTGCGCCGGCCCAAGGGCTCGGTGGAAGACGATCAACGGCTGTGGCAGGTCCAGGCCAACGACCAGTTGGAAAAGGCCAAGGACTACGAGTCGCTGATCATCCACTACAACGGCGGCGCGGCCCTGCGCCTGAAGGATGTGGCGAAAGTCAGCGATGGCGTCGAGGACCGCTACAACAGCGGTTTCTTCAACGACGACGCGGCGGTGCTGCTGGTGATCAACCGGCAGGCCGGCGCCAACATCATCGAGACGGTCAACGAGATCAAGGCGCAACTGCCGGCATTGCAGGCGGTGTTGCCGGCCAGCGTCAAGCTGAACCTGGCCATGGACCGCTCGCCCGTCATCAAGGCGACGCTGCACGAAGCGGAAATGACCCTGCTGATCGCCGTGGCGCTGGTGATTCTGGTGGTGTTCCTGTTCCTCGGTAACTTCCGCGCCTCGCTGATTCCGACGCTGGCGGTGCCGGTGTCGCTGGTCGGCACCTTTGCCGTGATGTACCTCTACGGTTTTTCGCTGAACAACCTGTCGCTGATGGCGCTGATCCTGGCCACCGGGCTGGTGGTGGACGATGCCATCGTGGTGCTGGAGAACATTTCCCGGCACATCGACGAAGGCGTGCGGCCGATGCGGGCAGCGTACCTCGGTGCCCAGGAAGTCGGTTTTACTTTGTTGTCGATGAACGTGTCGCTGGTGGCGGTGTTCCTGTCGATCCTGTTCATGGGCGGGATCATTGAAAGCCTGTTCCGCGAATTCTCCATCACCCTGGCGGCGGCCATCGTGGTCTCGCTGCTGGTGTCGTTGACCCTGACCCCGATGCTCTGCGCCCGATGGCTCAAGCCGCATACGCCGGGGCAGGAGAACCGCCTGCAACGCTGGAGCCGGCGGGCCAACGACTGGATGGTCGGCAAATACGCCACCAGCCTCGACTGGGTGCTGCGCCACAAGCGCCTGACGTTGCTCAGTCTATTCGTGACAATTGGTGTGAACATCGCGTTGTATGTGGTTGTTCCTAAAACATTTATGCCGCAGCAGGATACCGGCCAGCTGATCGGTTTCGTGCGCGGCGACGACGGCCTCTCGTTCAGTGTGATGCAGCCGAAGATGGAGATTTTCCGCCGGGCGGTGTTGAAGGACGAGGCCGTAGAAAGCGTCGCCGGGTTCATTGGCGGTTCCAACGGCACCAACAACGCCTTCATGCTGGTGCGCCTGAAGCCGATCAAGGAACGCAACATTTCCGCACAGAAAGTCATCGAACGCCTGCGCAAGGAAATGCCCAAGGTCCCCGGCGCACAACTGATGCTCATGGCCGACCAGGACCTGCAATTCGGTGGCGGCCGCGAACAGACCAGTTCGCAATACTCGTACATCTTGCAAAGCGGGGATCTGGGGGCGTTGCGCGAGTGGTATCCGAAAGTCGTCACTGCGCTCCGGGCCTTGCCGGAACTGACGGCAATCGATGCGCGGGAAGGCCGGGGTGCCCGGCAAGTGACCCTGATCGTCGACCGCGACCAGGCCAAGCGCCTGGGTGTCGATATGGACATGGTCACGGCGGTACTGAACAACGCCTACAGTCAGCGGCAGATTTCAACCATCTACGACAGCCTCAACCAGTATCAGGTGGTGATGGAGGTCAATCCGAAATACGCCCAGGACCCGATCACTCTCAAGCAGGTCCAGGTGATCACCGCTGACGGCGCGCGGATCCCGCTGTCGACCATTGCCCATTACGAAAACAGCCTGGAAAACGACCGGGTCAGCCACGAAGGCCAGTTCGCTTCGGAAAGCATTGCCTTCGACATGGCCGAAGGCGTGACCGTGGAGCAGGGCAGTGCCGCCATTGAACGAGCGATTGCCAAGGTCGGCCTGCCGGAAGACGTGATCGTGAAAATGGCCGGCACCGCCGACGCCTTTGCCGCCACGCAAAAAAGCCAGCCGTTCATGATTCTCGGCGCGCTGGTGGCGGTGTATCTGGTGCTCGGCGTGTTGTACGAAAGCTACATTCATCCGCTGACCATCCTGTCCACGCTGCCGTCGGCCGGGGTCGGCGCGTTGCTGTCGATCTATGCACTGGGCGGCGAGTTCAGCCTGATTTCGTTGCTGGGGCTGTTTCTGCTGATCGGCGTGGTGAAGAAAAACGCCATTCTGATGATCGACCTGGCGTTGCAACTGGAACGACACCAGGGCATGGCACCGCTGGAATCGATTCGCAGTGCCTGCCTGCAACGTTTGCGACCTATTCTGATGACCACCCTGGCGGCGATCCTCGGTGCCTTGCCGTTGCTGCTGAGCCGTGCCGAAGGGGCGGAAATGCGCCAGCCACTGGGCCTGACCATCATCGGCGGGCTGATCTTCAGCCAGGTGCTGACGCTTTACACCACCCCGGTGGTTTACCTCTATCTCGACAAACTGCGCCATCGCTTCAATAAATGGCGTGGGGTGCGTACCGATGCTGCTCTGGAAACTCCGCTATGACTGAACGTTCGCTTTTCAACCTGGCTGCACCGCTGATCACAGCCCGAGGCTCGCGTGTGTTGAGCCTGTCACTGTGCGTGGCGATGCTCAGTGCCTGCGCCGTCGGCCCGGATTACCAGCGCCCGCAAACCGCGGAACCGGCGCAGTACAAGGCCGCAGAGGGCTGGCGTCAGGCCAATCCGAGCGATGCCTTGGCGCGTGGTGCGTGGTGGGAGTTGTATGGTGACCGGCAGCTCAACGACCTGGTCGAAAAGCTCAACAGCTCCAACCAGACCGTCGCCCAGTCCGAAGCCCAGTACCGGCAGGCCCAGGCGTTGGTGCGCAGCGCACGCGGGGCGTTTTTCCCGACGGTCGACCTGAACGTCAGCAAGAACCGCTCAAGCCAGGGCACCGGCAGCAGCAACTCCAGCCTGAGCAGTTCTTCCAGCGGTATTCGCGACACGTACTCGGCCCAGGCGGGCGTCAGTTGGGAAGCGGATGTCTGGGGCAAGCTGCGCCGGGGCCTGGAAGCCGACACCGCGAATGCCCAGGCCAGCTTTGCCGATTTGGCCGCGATGCGCCTGAGTCAACAGTCGGAGCTGGTGCAGAATTACCTGCAATTGCGCGTGATCGATGGTCAGAAGCGCTTGCTCCAGGACACGGTCGAGGCTTATCAGCGTTCGCTGAAAATGACCGAGAACCAGTACCGCGCAGGCGTATCCGGCAAGGACGCCGTGGCCCAGGCTCAGACGCAGCTCAAGGGCACCGAAGCCGATATGATCGACCTGATCTGGCAACGCGCCCAGTTCGAGAACGCCATTGCCGTGCTGATCGGCTTGCCACCGGCGCAGTTCAGCCTGGCGGAAAGCCAGGACATTCCGCCGTTGCCGCAAGTACCGTCGGCGCTGCCTTCGCAGTTACTGGAGCGGCGCCCGGACATTGCTGCCGCCGAGCGTTCGGTGATGGCCGCCAACGCCAACATCGGTGTGGCCAAGGCCGCCTATTACCCCGATCTGACACTGAACATGAACGGCGGTTATAGCAGCAGCACCTATTCCAACTGGATCAGCCTGCCGAACCGCTTCTGGTCGGTCGGACCGCAATTGGCCATGACCCTGTTCGACGGCGGCCAGCGCTCGGCGGAAGTCGATCGCAGTGAAGCGGCCTATGACGAAACGGTGGCCAAGTACCGCCAGACCGTGCTGGACGGATTCCGCGAGGTGGAAAACTTCCTGGTGCAGCTCAAGGTGCTTGAAGACGAAGCCGTCGTGCGCCAACAGGCACTGGACGCCGCTCGTGAATCGCTACGCTTGACCCAGAACCAGTACAAGGCCGGTTTGATTGCCTACATCGATGTGGTGGTGACCCAGGCGGCGGCGCTGAGCAATGAGCGCAGTAACCTGGACCTGCTGCAAAGCCGCTTGATAGCCAGCGTGCAGTTGATTGCCGCGTTGGGGGGTGGCTGGGATGGGCAGCTTCAGGTGAGTGAAAGCCGATAGTGCAATCTAACGCACGCTGCTATCCCAAAGGTTTTGTGGCGCCAGCAGCTTGAAGCGAGTTAATGTAAAACCTTAAAACAAGCGTTTCATCGGACTGATGGCCCTTTGCTCATTTTGTGAGTGCGTTCTCATTTGGAATCAGTACAATCGCCGCATTTGCCCCCCAGCGAGAATCAATACCATTGACGGGGGCATGCGCGAGAAGTCCCCATGCTCATCGGTAGCTATTCCCCCACCCTGGTCATCATTTCGCTCTGTGTCGCGATTCTCGCCTCATACACCGCACTCGACCTGACCGGACGCATTGCCACTGCCAAAGGCCGCGCCGTGCATTTGTGGACCGCGGGCGGGGCCATTGCCATGGGCATCGGCATCTGGTCGATGCACTTTATCGGCATGCTCGCGTTCAAGTTGCCGATCGACCTGGGGTACGACGGCACCATCACCCTGTTGTCGCTGCTGATTGGCGTGCTCTCCAGCGGTTTTGCGCTGTGGCTGGTCAGCCAGCCGCAATTACCGGCCTGGCAACTGGCCTTTGGCGCGTTGGTCATGGGCGCCGGCATCAGCGCGATGCACTACACCGGCATGGCCGCCATGCGCATGCAACCGGGCATCGACTACGACCCGACGCTGTTCGGCACCTCGCTGATGATCGCTGTCGGTGCTTCGGGCGCGGCATTGTGGATTGCTTTCCGCCTGCGCCAGCACACGCCTTATGTCCGTCTGATCCGTGGTGGTGCCGCCGTGATCATGGGTATCGCCATCGTCGGCATGCACTACACCGGCATGGCCGCCGCACGCTTTGCCGATGGCAGCTTTTGCGGGGCGGTGGTCAATGGCCTGAGCGGCAAGGGCCTGGACAACCTGGTACTGGTCACCACGCTGGCGGTGCTGAGCATCGCTTTGCTGACCTCGATCCTCGATGCGCGCCTGGAGGCCCGCACCGCGAGCCTGGCCGAGTCGCTGACCGAGGCCAACCGTGAACTGACCCAACTGGCCCTGCATGACACCCTCACCGGGTTGCCGAACCGGATGTTGCTCGCTGATCGTATCGATCAGGCCATGTCGTGGGTCCGGGAAGAGGGTGGCTGCTTTGCCCTGATGTTCATCGATCTGGACGGCTTCAAACCGGTCAACGATGCCTTTGGTCACCATATGGGTGATTTGCTGTTGCGCGAAGTGGCCTTGCGCCTGCGCGAAGACTTGCGTAGCCAGGACACCTTGGCGCGCATCGGCGGCGACGAGTTCGTGTTGCTGGTGCAATTGAGCGAACAGAACGACGCCTTGAGCCTGGCGGCCCGTCAGGTCGGGTTGATCGCGCGGGCGTTCCGGGTTGCCGAACATGATTTGCACATTTCCGCCAGCGTCGGCATTGCGCTCTACCCGGGTAATGGGCAGTCCGCCCAGGAGTTGCTGATGAACGCCGACGCGGCGATGTATCACGCCAAGGGCGCGGGTAAAAACGGCTACAGTTTTTTCGATGCCTCGATGAACAGCAACGCCCGCAAACAGCTGCAATTGCTGCAGGACTTGCGCAATGCCGTGGAACAACAGGAATTCAGCCTGTATTACCAGCCCAAGTTCGACGCCGCCAATGGCCGTCCGGTGGGCGCCGAGGCGTTGTTGCGCTGGGAGCACCCGACGCAAGGGATGCTGTTGCCGGACAAATTCATCGAAATGGCGGAAAAAACCGGCCTGATCATCCCGATTGGCGAGTGGGTACTCAACGAAGCCTGCCGGCAGATGCGCGAGTGGTACGTGTCGGGCTACACCGATTGGCGCATTGCAGTGAACCTTTCGGCCATCCAGTTCTGTCATTCCGGGCTGGTCCAGAGCGTCGCCAAGGCCCTGGCGACTCACCATCTGCCGGCCAACAGCCTGACCCTGGAAATCACTGAAACCACCGCCATGAGCGATGCCGATGCGAGCATGACGGTGCTTCAGGAACTCTCGGAAATGGGCGTCGACCTGTCCATCGACGACTTTGGTACTGGCTATTCGAGCTTGATGTACCTCAAGCGCCTGCCGGCCAACGAACTGAAGATCGACCGCGGTTTTGTCCGCGACCTGGAGCACGACAGCGATGACGCCGCCATCGTTTCGGCCATCGTCGCCCTCGGCCAGGCGCTGGGGTTGCGCATCGTCGCCGAAGGTGTGGAGACGGGTGTGCAGCAGGACTTCCTGACTCAACTCGGTTGCGATTCGTTGCAGGGGTACCTGCTGGGGCATCCGTTGCCGGCCGCAGGCTTCATGGTGGAAATCCATCGCGGGGAGCAATTGGTCGAGCAGTTGAAAGCCAGTTCAGAACGCGAAATGTCGATGACATGACAGCTGACGTGAAGCCATGCAAAAACCGTCAATGGCGGTTATTCTAGCCCCCGACCGCTTAAGCTTTGATTGGGGGAAAGCTCGCATGGACAAAGTCATCGTCATCACCGGCGGTAGCCGCGGCATTGGTGCCGCCACCGCGCTGTTGGCCGCCGCGCAGGGCTATCGGATCTGCATCAACTACCAGGCCGACGAACAGGCTGCACTCGGCGTGCTCGAGCAAGTCCGTGCCCTCGGTGCACAAGCCATTGCGGTGCGGGCCGACGTCAGCATCGAAGACGAAGTCATCGCGCTGTTCGATCGGGTAGACAGCGAACTGGGCCGGGTCACCGCGCTGGTGAACAACGCCGGCACCGTCGGGCAAAAGTCCCGGGTCGACGAGATGTCCGAGTTCCGCATTCTCAAAATCATGAAAACCAACGTCCTGGCGCCGATCCTCTGCGCCAAGCACGCGATCCTGCGCATGTCGCCCAGGCACGGAGGGCAGGGCGGCAGCATCGTTAACGTATCGTCTGTCGCCTCGCGTTTGGGATCGCCCAACGAGTACGTCGACTACGCGGCCTCCAAAGGCGCGCTGGACACCTTCACCATCGGTCTGTCCAAGGAAGTGGCGGGCGAGGGGATTCGGGTCAATGCCGTGCGCCCTGGCTTCATCTACACCGATTTCCATGCCTTGAGCGGTGACCCGGATCGGGTCAGCAAACTGGAATCGGCGATTCCGATGGCCCGGGGCGGGCGTCCGGATGAGGTGGCGGAGGCGATTGTCTGGTTGCTGTCGGACAAGGCTTCTTATGCGACGGGGACATTCGTTGATCTGGGTGGTGGGCGGTAGTCTCTGAGACCTCTATTTGTCTGAATCGGCCCCTTAGCGAGCAGGCTCGCTACCACAGTTGACCAGCAACCCTGTGGGAGCGAGCCTGCTCGCGATAGCAATCTTTCAAACGACAGAGAACTATTCGCAGGACCTGACAATCCACGTCAATGTTTCTATCGCGTACCCGACCACCTCATTCCAAGGGCTGCCATCATTCAGTCGAGTGCAATTGCGATAGCACCGATTTGAAATCTTTCTGCGTCTACCTGTTATTTCCGACAGTAGGCCAATCAATGCATGACCCGTAGCTTGGTTTCGGGCGAAAGGAGGTGATTTGTTGTTTCTGAATCACTGTACTCAAACGAACTCTCAGCAACGGAGTATTTCCATGAACAATATCATCGACGATTATTTCGACACGGTCGCATCCCTGGGCGTCCCGCGGGCATATCACTCGGCTACCGTTCAATTTGACGGTCGTGTGCTGGTGGCAGGTGGTCTCAACGAGGCAGGGCGCAATCAATCCGAGGCTGGTCGCCAGCCTGAGGGCACGACCCCGACCCTTTGGCAGCAACTCGACATTGGAGCGTCGGCGTCGATTTCCGACGTCGAACGCTACGATGCGTCTGCAGATGCCTGGTCTCTTGTTTCTCCACTGATCGAGGCCCGTGCAGACCATTGTGCCGTGTGTTTGCACAGTGGGCAGATCATGATCATTGCGGGTTCCGGGTTCCGGGTCCCGGGGCACGCTCGACAGCGTCGAGTTGTATAACCCGTCAAAAAATTGCTGGACGGCGACGCAGGCGATGTCGACTCCGCGTTTTGCACACACCGCGACAGTTTTGGACACTGGGCTGGTCATGGTCTGTGCAGGCAACAATCTGTATCAAGGGGAGGGTCATGTACTCGACAGCGTAGAAATCTACGACCCGATATGCAATGGCTGGACCGTTGCCCCATCGATTCCAGTTGCACGGATGAACCACAGTGCCACGCTGCTGGCATCCGGAGAAGTACTGGTGTTGGGCGGGTATTCGGCAACGCGGAATGCAGCGATCGACGATGCCTCGCTGTTTGATCCGGTCAATCGAACCTGGCGCAACGTCAAACCATTACCTCAAAGACGAATGCAGCACACGGCAACACGGCTGAAGGACGGGCAGGTATTGGTGGTCGGTGGTACCGATGAACCTTTTGATCCCGGGCGGGAGGATGCGTACCTATACGATCCGAACTCGGACAGTTGGAGCGCTCCAATGCCAATGGCTTATGGCCGCATAGGTCATAGCGTGACACAACTGTGTTCGGGGCGCGTGCTCGTGGTTGGCTGTGCTTCAAACGATGAAGCCGCGTTTGTCACGGAAGTGTTCGACCCTGTCTCCCATCATTGGACAGTGTCTGCGGTATTGGAAACCGCTAGGTTTACACATACCGCGAGCCTGTTGTGTTCGGGGCGGGTACTGGTAGCAGCAGGGCAGCGGGTGACGAGTCACCCGTCTTATGTGGCCAGTGCCGAGCTGTTTACGGAGGGATGAGGGGGATCAGAACGACCGCACAATCCGCCCCAACGTCTCCATCGCCTTTTCCGAGTCCTCAGTCCAAGGACTCCCATAATTCAACCGAATACAATTCCTGAACCGCTGCGTCGGCGAAAAAATCGGCCCCGGCGCGATGCTGATCCCTTGCGCCAGCGCCATCTGGAACAACTTCAAGGAATCCATCTGCTCCGGCAGTTCCAGCCACAGGAAGTAACCGCCGGCCGGTTGGCTGACGCGGGTCTGCGCCGGGAAATAGCGGGCGATGGCGGCGAGCATGGCGCTTTGCTGGTCTTCCAGCGCGTGGCGCAATTTACGCAGGTGCCGGTCGTAGCCGCCGTGTTGCAGGTAATCGGCGATGGCGGCCTGGGCCGGCATCGAGGCACAGAGTGAGGTCATGAGTTTCAGTCGTTCGATTTTCTGCGCATAGCGCCCGGCGGCGACCCAGCCGATGCGGTAGCCGGGGGCCAGGCTCTTGGCGAACGAGCCGCAGTGCATCACCAGGCCTTCGGTATCAAAGGCCTTGGCCGGTTTCGGTGCTTGTTGGCCGTAATACAGTTCGGCGTAGACATCGTCTTCGATCAGCGGCACCTRGTGGCGGCGCAGCAGTTCCACAAGCTGCTGTTTCTTGGCCTCAGGCACAGTCGCGCCCATGGGGTTCTGGAAGCTGGTCATGCACCAGCAGGCCTTGATCGGATGGCGCTCCAGGGTTTGCTCGAGCACACCGAGGTCGATGCCGTCGCGCGGGTGCACGGGGATTTCCACGGCTTTGAGCTTCAGGCGTTCGAGCACTTGCAGGCAGGCGTAGAACGCCGGGGCTTCGATGGCCACCAGATCGCCGGGTTGGGTCACCGCTTGCAGGCACAGATTGAGGGCTTCCAGCGCGCCGTTGGTGATCAGCAGTTCTTCCATGGGCAGCATCAGCCCGCCGACCATGTAGCGCAGGGCGATTTGCCGGCGCAGCTGCGGGTTGCCCGGCGACATGTCGGTGACCACCATGCGCGGGTCCATCTCGCGGCTGGCGCTGGCCAGGGAGCGTGACAAGCGTTGCAGGGGAAACAGCGTCGGGCTGGGGAACGCCGAGCCGAAGGGCACGGTGTTCGGGTCCTTGATCGAGTCGAGCACCGAAAACACCAGTTCACTGACGTCGACCTCGGTGGACTCGTTGACCTGATTGCTGATCACCGGTTCGGAAAACGGCCGGGTTGCATGAGCGTTGACGAAGTAACCGGAACGCGGGCGAGCGCGGATCAGCCCGCGACGTTCCAGCAGGTAGTAGGCCTGGAACACCGTCGACGGGCTGACCCCGTAGGTCTGGCTGGCATAGCGCACCGAGGGCACACGCTGGCCCGGGCCGAGGACGCCGGAGCGGATCAGTTCTGCGATGTCGTCGGCGAATTTTTCGTAGCGTTTCATCAAAAGCCCGGTTGGGTGTCATTTGGAGAAAGGGGACGGTCGTACCGCCAAGATCGCAGCCTTCGGCAGCTCCTACAATGGATCGGCTTGCGTGCGCAGGAGCTGCCGAAGGCTGCGATCTTTAAAACTCTGCATCTTAAAGGCTCAGCGATTCATCGGCGCCACAAACCGGCTCTTCGCCACGCTGTAGGCGTCGGGCTCATCGTTGTCGACCACCTTGAAGCTGATGCTCTGTGAGCTGCTGGCCGGACGCTCCGTGAGCATCACCACCGACACTGGCACATCGACAATCTCGCCCGGCGCCAGGCTCAACCCGGTCTTGCCTTGCAACTCGAAACCATCGGCATCGACCAGGCGCAATTGGTAGTCCTGACGCTGCTGGGTTTTGTTGATCACCTTCAGACTGTAGATGTTTTCGATCTGCCCCTGGCTGTTCTCGCGGAACAGGCCCCGGTCCTTGCTGACGTCGAGCGACACCATCGGCCGTTCCACCAGCGCCACCACCAGGGCGGCAATCATCACCAGCAGCACGGCGGTGTAGCCGATCAGGCGCGGACGCAACAGGTGCGTCTTGCCACCCTGCAACTGATGTTCGGATGTATAGCTGATCAATCCTGGGGCGTAGCCCATCTTGTCCATGATCGAATCGCAGGCGTCGATGCAGGCGGCGCAACCGATGCATTCCATCTGCAAGCCATCGCGAATGTCGATGCCGGTCGGGCAGACCTGCACGCAGAGCTGGCAATCGATGCAATCGCCCAGGCCGACCTCCGCGGGTTTGACCTCGCGTTTGCGCGGGCCACGGTTTTCGCCCCGGGCCACGTCGTAGGAAATGGTCAGGGTGTCCTTGTCGAACATCACGCTCTGGAACCGCGCGTAGGGGCACATGTGCATGCACACCGCTTCACGCAGCCAACCGGCATTGATGTAGGTGGCGCCGGTAAAAAACAGCACCCAGAACAGGCTGACGCCGCTCATTTGCAAGGTCAGTAGCTCTTCGGCCAAAGGCCGGATCGGCGTGAAATAGCCGACGAACGTCAGGCCGGTCAGCAGGCTGATGGCCAGCCACAAGGTGTGCTTGGCCGAGCGACGCATCAGCTTGTTCAGGCCCCACGGCGCGGCTTGCAACTTGATCCGCTGGTTGCGCTCGCCCTCGGTGATCTTCTCGCACCACATGAAGATCCAGGTCCACGAACTTTGCGGGCAGGTGTAGCCGCACCAGACCCGTCCCGCGAACACGGTGATCGCAAACAGGCCGAAGGCGGCAATGATCAACAGCGCCGACAGCAGGATGAAGTCCTGCGGCCAGAAAGTCGCGCCGAAGATATGGAATTTGCTTTCGGAAAGATCCCAGAGCACCGCCTGGCGGCCACCCCAGTTCAACCACACGGTGCCGAAAAACAGCAAAAATAGAAAACCCGCACCGCTGATGCGCAGGTTGCGGAACAACCCGGTGAAGCTGCGGGTGTGGATGTGGTTGTCGCTGGATTTGGCCTTCATCTTTGGACGCGAAGGCTCGAATGTTTCTACGGTTCGGACGGGGATTCTCTCGCTCATGGTCTTTCGCTCATCAGCCTCCATCAGGCATGAGCACTATGAGTGGCGATCTGTTTGCATAACAGATTCAGGTGTTGCATTAAAAAGCGGATCAGATGGTGCTGGGCGCACGGCCTGCGACAACTTGAAGCACCCGCCCCACAAAGGTGCAAACGCCTATGCAAAACAGCTGAGGTGGGTGTTGATCAACGTCAGTCAAATCACCGAATCACTGTCGGTGGCTTCATGGGTACCGGCACCATCCTGAAAACCACGAGGGCGACGAAGGCCACGTCAAAGGCCTGACCACCGCCGCCATCTGCGTCGCGGCCGGGCTGGGCCGGGAGGCGACGGCGGTGCTCAGTTCATTGTTGGCGCTCGGGGTGTTCTGTGTGATGCCGAGGATTGTGAAGCTGATCGACAAGGATCATGTTCCTACGTGTAAGGGATCCACCATCACCGGCGGCATCGTCGTTGGTGGTTCTTCCCTTGGCGGTGGGATCGTGCCAGGAGTGGATTGTTCATTGTTCAAACCTCAGGTGGCACATGGCGTGAGTCGTGCTTTAGTTGGTGGACTAGTGGGTGGGTCGCAGCGCGAAGGACTTGATTGCACAAATTGTTGATGAAACTTTCCCGGCGACTGTCGCTCGGAACCTAAGTGAGTGCATTCCGGGGCGGACAGTCCAGCGGGATGGCGACCAGACACAAGCGCGTCCATGGGGCGTCAGGAGAGAGGCTCGATGACGGCTGAAAAACCGACTGAGTTGAGCTACAACCCGCACATGCCGCTGTCGCAGGCGTTGTTGCTGCCGCGTATCGTCATGGAAAACATCATGCCGACCCTTGAAGGCGGGCAGTTCGCGGTCAAGGCCGTGGTGGGGCAGGATGTGGTGGTGACGGCCAAGGTCTTCGCCGACGGGCATGACAAGCTGGGGGTTCGCGTGCGCTGGCGGGCCGAGGACGAGGACGTCTGGCAAAGCGCGGTCATGAACGATTTGGGCAACAACGGTTGGCAAGGGCAGTTCCGGGTCCACAGCCAGGGCCGTTATCTGTTCTGTATCGAAGCCTGGATCGATCAGTTCGCCAGTTTTTGCTATGAGCTGGAAAAGAAGCATGCGGCGGCGGTGCCCGTCAGCCTGGAATTGCAGGAAGGGCGGATTCATGTACAACAAGCCGCCGAACGCAGCGAAGGGCAACTCAGCGAGCAACTGGCGGCCTTGCACCATGAACTGTCAGGACTGCTCGAAGCCGAGCAGGTCGCGCTGTTTTTGCACCAGCGTAGTGCCGACCTCATGGCCCGCGTCGATCATCGTGCTTACCTGAGCCTGAGCCCGGAGTACCCGCTGGATGTGGAGCGCGAACTGGCGCAGTTCGCCAGTTGGTATGAATTGTTCCCGCGTTCGATCACCGACAGTCCGGCGCGTCATGGCACCTTCAATGACGTGCATTCACGGCTGGCGATGATTCAGGACATGGGCTTCGATGTGCTGTATTTCCCGCCGATCCACCCGATCGGGCGCAGCTACCGCAAAGGCCCGAACAACACCCTGACGGCGGGCCCCGATGATCCGGGCAGTCCCTATGCGATTGGTAGCGAGGAGGGCGGCCACGAGACGATTCACTCGCAGTTGGGTACCCGCGAAGACTTCCGGCGACTGGTGGCGGCCGCCGCGGCCCATGGCCTGGAAATCGCCCTCGACTTTGCCATCCAGTGTTCCCAGGACCACCCTTGGCTCAAGCAACACCCCGGCTGGTTCAACTGGCGGCCGGACGGCACGATCAAATATGCCGAGAACCCACCGAAGAAATACCAGGACATCGTCAACGTCGACTTCTATGCCCCCGAGTCGATTCCGAGCCTGTGGGTGGAACTGCGCGACGTCGTGGTGGGCTGGGTCGAGGAGGGTGTGAAGATCTTCCGCGTCGATAACCCGCACACCAAGCCTTTGCCGTTCTGGCAATGGCTGATCGCCGATGTACGGGCGTTGTACCCCGAGGTGATCTTCCTCGCCGAAGCCTTCACCACCCCGGCAATGATGGCGCGCCTGGGCAAGGTCGGTTATTCCCAGAGCTACACCTATTTCACCTGGCGCAACACCAAGGCCGAACTGGCGAGCTACTTCACGGAACTCAACGAATCGCCATGGCGCGAATGCTACCGGCCGAATTTTTTCGTCAATACACCGGACATCAACCCGGCGTTCCTCCATGACTCAGGGCGTCCCGGGTTCCTCATCCGTGCCGTGTTGGCGACCATGGGCTCAGGCTTGTGGGGCATGTATTCGGGTTTCGAGTTGTGCGAGTCGGCGCCGGTGCCGGGCAAGGAGGAGTACCTTGACTCCGAGAAGTACGAGATCCGCCCCAGGGACTTCAACGCGCCGGGCAACATCATTGCCGAGATCGCCCAGCTCAACCGCATCCGCAGGCAGAACCCGGCGCTGCACACGCATCTGGGGCTGAAGGTCTACAACGCGTGGAACGACAATATCCTGTACTTCGGTAAACGCAGCATTGACGGCAGCAATTTCATTCTGGTGGCGGTCAACCTCGATCCGCACAACGTGCAGGAAGCGAGCTTTGAGTTGCCCTTGTGGGAAATGGGCCTGCCCGATGACGCCAGCACTCACGGTGAAGACCTGATGAATGGCCATCGCTGGACCTGGTACGGCAAGCAGCAATTGATGCGGATCGATCCGGCGTATCAGCCGTTCGGGATTTGGAGGATTACCACTGCTTGAATGCGCCGCAAACCACCCTGTAGGAGCTGCCGAAGGCTGCGATCTTTTGCTTTACAGCGAAGATCAAAAGATCGCAGCCTTCGGCAGCTCCTACAGGGGGCGTTTTGAGAGCGGCCTTAATGAATTCACCAGGAGTTTCACATGGCGAAGAAACCCAAGGCAGCCACGTTCATCAAGGACCCGCTCTGGTACAAGGACGCGGTGATCTATCAAGTTCATGTCAAATCGTATTTCGACTCCAACAACGACGGGATTGGCGATTTTCCCGGCCTCATCGCCAAGCTCGACTACATCGCCGACCTTGGGGTCAACACCATCTGGTTGTTGCCGTTCTATCCCTCGCCACGGCGCGACGACGGTTATGACATCGCCGAGTATCGCGGCGTACACAGTGACTACGGCACCATGGCCGATGCCCGGCGTTTCATTGCCGAGGCGCACAAACGCGGCCTGCGGGTGATCACCGAGCTGGTCATCAACCACACCTCCGACCAGCACCCGTGGTTCCAGCGCGCACGCAAGGCCAAAAAAGGTTCGGCCGCCCGGGACTTCTACGTGTGGTCCGATGACGATCAGAAATACGACGGCACCCGCATCATTTTCCTCGACACCGAAAAGTCCAACTGGACCTGGGACCCGGTCGCCGGCCAATACTTCTGGCACCGTTTCTATTCCCACCAGCCGGACCTGAACTTCGATAACCCGCAAGTGATGAAAGCAGTGCTGTCGGTGATGCGTTACTGGCTCGACATGGGCATCGACGGCTTGCGCCTGGACGCCATTCCCTACCTGATCGAACGCGACGGCACCAACAACGAGAACCTGCCGGAAACCCACGACGTCCTGAAAAAGATCCGCGCCGAAATCGACGCCAACTACCCCGACCGCATGCTGCTGGCCGAGGCCAATCAATGGCCGGAGGACACACAGCTGTACTTCGGCGACACCGATAAAAAAGGCCTGAACGGCGACGAATGCCACATGGCCTTTCACTTCCCATTGATGCCGCGCATGTACATGGCGCTGGCCCAGGAAGATCGCTTCCCGATTACCGACATTCTGCGCCAGACCCCGGACATTCCCGCCAACTGCCAATGGGCAATCTTCCTGCGCAACCACGATGAGCTGACCCTGGAGATGGTCACCGACAAGGAGCGCGACTACCTGTGGAATTACTACGCTGCCGACCGCCGCGCACGGATCAATCTGGGGATTCGCCGCCGTCTGGCGCCTTTGGTGGAGCGCGACCGTCGTCGGGTCGAGCTGCTCAACAGCCTGCTACTGTCGATGCCCGGCACGCCGACCCTGTACTACGGCGATGAAATCGGCATGGGCGACAACATCTACCTCGGTGACCGCGACGGCGTACGCACGCCGATGCAATGGTCCATCGACCGCAATGGCGGCTTCTCCCGCGCCGACCCGGCCAGCCTGGTGCTGCCGCCGATCATGGACCCGCAATATGGCTACCTGTCGGTCAACGTCGAAACCCAGGCCGGCGATCCGCATTCGCTGTTGAACTGGACCCGGCGCATGCTTGCCGTGCGCAAGCAATCCAAGGCCTTCGGGCGCGGTACGTTGAAGATGCTTTCGCCCAGCAACCGACGGATTCTGGCCTACACCCGTGAATACACCGGGGTGGATGGCAAGCACGAAGTCATTCTGTGCGTGGCCAATGTGTCGCGCAGTGCCCAGGCCGCCGAGCTGGATTTGTCGGCCTACGTTGGCATGGTGCCGGTGGAAATGCTCGGGGGTAACGCGTTCCCGCCCATTGGCCAGCTGAATTTCCTCCTGACGCTGGCGCCCTACGGCTTTTACTGGTTCGGCCTCGCCGCGGAAAACCAGATGCCGAGCTGGCACGTGGAGCCCGCACAAAGCCTGCCGGACTTCACCACGCTGGTGCTGAAAAAACGCATGGAAGAGCTGCTCGAAGCGCCGTCACGCACCACGCTGGAGCAAAGCATCTTGCCGAGCTGGTTGCAGAATCGCCGCTGGTTCGCCGGCAAGGACGCCGCCATTGAACAGGTCGATCTGGCCTATGGCGTGCGTTTCGGCGATCCGCAGCATCCGGTGCTGTTCAGTGAGATCAATGTCACCAGTGGAGGCCAGCGCAGCCGCTACCAGTTGCCATTCGGCTTTATTTCCGAGGATCAGGTCGGTACTCCGTTGCCTCAGCAGTTGGCGTTGTCGCGGGTACGGCGTGGGCGCCAGGTCGGCCTGATCACCGATGCCTTCAGCCTGGACTCCTTTGTGCATGCCGTATTACAGGGCATTCAGGCCGGCACCGTGTTGGCATCCAGTGATGGCGACATTCGCTTCGAGTCCACCGCCGAACTTGAAAAACTCGGCCTCAATGCCGAGTCCCCGGTGCGATACCTGTCGGCCGAGCAGTCCAACAGCTCGGTGGTGATCGGCAACAGCCTGGTGCTGAAGCTGATCCGCAAGGTTGCCTGCGGTGTGCACCCGGAGCTGGAAATGAGCGCGTTCCTGACCGAAGCCGGGTTCAGCAATATTTCGCCATTGCTGGGTGCGGTGGTGCGCCGGGACGGGGCGGGTGAAGACAACCTGCTGATGATCGCCCAAGGCTATCTGAGTAACCAGGGCGATGCCTGGGAGTGGACGCAGAACAACCTCGAACGGGCGCTGCGCGATGAGCTGGCCGACGCCGTGTCCGAGCAGGAACAACACTACAACGCGCTGGGCGAACTGAAAGATTTCGCCGCTATGCTCGGTCAGCGCCTGGGGGAAATGCATCAGGTGCTGGCGGCGCCGAGTGCCAATCCGGACTTCTTGCCCCAGGTCACCACGCAGAAGGAGACGCTGGCTTCGGCCAAGGATGTCGCGGCGCAAATCGATCACGCGTTGAACTTGCTCAAGCAGCATAAAAATCAACTGAATACGGCGGACCAGACCCTGGTCAGCCGTTTGCTGGACAACAGGAAAGCCATCCTCGGCCATGTACAGGCACTGGGCAAGAAGACCGCGGGCGGCTTGCGCATTCGTGTGCACGGCGACCTGCATCTGGGGCAGGTGTTGGTGATCAAGGGCGATGCCTACCTGATCGACTTCGAAGGCGAACCGGCCCGGCCATTGCATGACCGACGGGGCAAACACAGCCCGTACAAGGATGTCAGCGGCGTGCTGCGTTCCTTCGACTATGCGGCGGCGATGGCGATCAATGTGCAGAGCGTCGACAACACCGCGGCGGCCGATGCCGCGCGCTTGCGGGTCACCGATCGCTACTTGAGCGAGGCGCGGCATGCATTTGTCGACGCTTATCGGCTGGCGGCAGCTAGTCTTGCCCATGCATGGCAAGATCCAGAAGGCGAGGATGCCGCGCTGGCGTTGTTCGGTCTGGAGAAGGCGGCGTATGAAGTGGCCTATGAGGCGGAAAATCGCCCCACCTGGTTGCCCGTGCCGTTGCACGGTTTATATGGATTATTGAGTGGGCTTAAACCCTTTTCCGATCTTGGTGGAGAGTAGTCATGAGTGTCTCGAACAAGGAACAGGGTCATCACAAAGAAGCGCTGCTGCCCAACACGCGGGATATCGATGCATTGGTGCGCGCCGAGCATATCGATCCTTTTGCCATTCTTGGCCCACATGGTGACGGTGCCGGCGGGCAATTCATCCGTACTTACCTGCCGGGTGCCCTGAGTGTGCAGGTGCTGGCCAGGGATTCCGGCGAAGAGCTTGGTCACCTTGAAGTCACGGAGACGCCGGGGTTGTTCGTCGGGCATTTCCAGCATGCGCAAGCGTATCTGTTGCGCACCCGTTGGGCCGGCGGCGAGCAAACCGCAGAAGATCCTTACAGCTTTGGCCCGTTGCTGGGCGAAATGGACTTGTACCTGTTTGCCGAAGGCAATCACCGCGACCTCAGTGCATGTCTGGGCGCGCAACTGAAAACCGTGGACGGTGTCGACGGCGTGCGTTTTGCCGTGTGGGCACCGAATGCCCGGCGGGTGTCGGTGGTCGGTGATTTCAACGTCTGGGACGGGCGCCGGCACCCGATGCGCCTGCGTCATCCCACCGGTGTCTGGGAGTTGTTCATCCCGCGCCTGCAGGCCGGGGACACCTACAAATACGAGATTCTCGGCGCCCACGGCATACTGCCGTTGAAGGCCGATCCCGTGGCACTGGCCACCAGCCTGCCACCGGACACCGCCTCGAAAGTCGCTTCACCCTTGAACGTCGACTGGCAGGATCAGGACTGGATGATGGCCCGGGGCGACCGCCATCGGGTGACCGCGCCCTTGTCGATCTACGAATTGCACGCCGGCTCTTGGCAATGCGAGCTGGACGACCTGGGCGAAGTGGCCCGCCAGTACACCTGGCCGGAACTGACCGAGCGGCTGATTCCCTATGTCAAAGACCTGGGTTTCACCCACATCGAACTGATGCCGATCATGGAGCACCCGTTCGGCGGTTCGTGGGGCTATCAGTTGTTGTCGCAATTCGCGCCGAGTGCGCGCTATGGCACGCCGGACGAGTTCGCTGCGTTCGTTAACGCCTKCCACCAGGCSGGGMTCGGGGTGATYCTCGATTGGGTGCCGGCGCAYTTCCCCACTGATACTCACGGCCTGGCSCAGTTCGAYGGCACGGCGTTGTACGAGTACGGCAACCCGCAGGAAGGTTTCCACCAGGACTGGGACACGCTGATCTACAACCTGGGGCGCACCGAAGTGCACGGCTACATGCTGGCGTCGGCGCTGCACTGGCTCAAGCATTTCCATGTCGACGGCCTGCGGGTCGATGCGGTGGCCTCGATGCTGTACCGCGACTACTCGCGCAAGGCTGGCGAATGGGTGCCGAACCGCCACGGCGGGCGGGAGAACCTCGAAGCCATCGACTTCCTGCGCCACCTCAATGACGTGGTCGCCCTGGAAGCGCCCGGTGCATTGGTCATCGCCGAAGAATCCACCGCATGGCCGGGTGTCAGCCAGGGCACGCAACAGGGCGGCCTGGGCTTTGCCTATAAATGGAACATGGGCTGGATGCACGATTCGCTGCATTACATCCAGCAGGACCCGGTGTACCGTGCCCATCACCACAACGAGCTGAGTTTCGGCCTGGTGTATGCGTGGTCCGAGCGCTTTATCCTGCCGATCTCCCACGATGAAGTGGTGCACGGCAAACACTCATTGATCGACAAGATGCCCGGTGACCGCTGGCAGAAATTCGCCAACCTGCGGGCCTACCTGAGCTTCATGTGGGCGCATCCGGGCAAGAAACTGCTGTTCATGGGCTGCGAATTCGGCCAATGGCGCGAGTGGAACCACGACCAGCAACTGGACTGGTACCTGTTGCAGTACTCCGAGCACAAGGGCGTGCAGAAACTGGTGAGTGACCTCAATCGCTTGTACCGCGAAGAACCGGCGCTGCATGAGCAGGATGATGTACCGCAGGGCTTCCAATGGTTGATCGGCGATGACGCGATCAACAGCGTTTATGCGTGGCTGCGCTGGAGCAAGGACGGCCGGCCTGTGCTGGTGGTGGCCAACTTTACGCCGGTGCCGCGCGAGGCTTATCGCGTCGGGGTGCCGTTTGCCGGGCAGTGGAGCGAGGTGCTCAATAGCGATTCGTCGATTTATGCCGGTTCCAACTACGGCAATAGTGGCG